>JBIKWW010000187.1:0-6792 GCA_044356125.1 Acidimicrobiia bacterium | reverse complement strand
GGTCCACGACAGCCGCTCGTGCAGCAGCACGGCCCCGAACAGCACCCCCAGGACCGTCGAGAGGTAGGCCACGGCGCTCGACTGCATGCCCGTCCCCCGGGAGACGAGCTCGCTGAAGCACACGAACGACAGCGCCAGGCCCAGCAGCGACAGGTAGGCGAACGACAGCACGAACGTCCACGGGAACGACATCGAGGACCGGTCGTCGGGGACGGCCATCACCCCGAGCACCACGAACGAGATGAGGAGCTGGACGGCCACCGCCCGCAGCCGGTCGACACCGGGCAGCGGGAACCGCTTGTAGAGCACGGCCCCCAGCGCCGAGGTGAACGAGGCCAGTGCGGCGAAGACGATGCCCACCCCGCGTATCTCACCCCCGACGGCACGCCAGGCCACGATCACGGCCCCGGCCATCCCCACGGCGAGGCCCAGGGCGATCCGGGCCGTGAGACGCTCCCCCAGCACGAAGATGGCGAGCACGGCCGTGAACAGCGGCATGGTGTTGGCCAGGATCGACACCAGCCCCGCCGGGATGTGGCGGGCGGCGAGGAACAGGAACGCCGTCGACAACCCCGTCATGGGTACGGCGATGGCGCCGATCTGCAGCCACTCCGATCGCCCCTGCGGCCAGCGGGCACCGCGCCGCGAGGCAAGGAACGTGAGCACGAGGCCACCGACCAGGGCCCGCACCGTGGCCACGGTCAGGGGCGGCACCGTCCTCCCGGCCACGCGCATGGCGACGGTGTTCATGCCCCAGAACGACGCCACCGCCACGAACAGCACGGCGGTCGGAACCCGGGCCAGGGCGCTGTCACTCCGGGGGGATGTCACCGATGACCCCCTCATCGGCCAAGGCGTCGATCCGATCCGCCGACAGCCCCGCCCAGCCCGCCAGCAGGTCCCGGTTCCCCTCCCCCAGCAACGGCGCCCCCCGGCGGGGCGCGGTCGTCATCGTCGCCGAGCGGATCGGCAGACGGTGCCAGGGCAGCGGTCCCGTGCTCGGGTGATCCACCATCGAGAAGAAGCCCCGCGCCCCGAGCTGGGGATCGTGGACCAGGTCACGAGCGTCGGCCACGTGGCCCGCCGGCACGCCCGCCTCCTGGAGCACGCCTGCCGCCTCGACCGACCCGAGCCCGGCGGTCCACGCCCCGATGGCGGCGTCGATGTCGTCATGGCGACCACGGCGTTCATCCACCGCCCACGCGCCCCACTCGGGAGGGGCCCCGATCACCGCGCACAGCGAACGCCAGGCGTCATCGGCGGGCACCGACACCGCCACCCACCGGTCGTCACCGTCGCTGCGGTACACACCCTGAGGCGCCCAGACCGGGTGGCGGTTCCCGATGATCGCCGGGTCGGCATCGTCGAGCTGGGCCCGCACGACCCGGTCGGCGATCATCGCCACGGCCGTCTCGAACTGAGCCACCTCGACGGTCGCCGCCGGCCTCGACTCGGAGCGCTCCCGGGCCCACAGCGCCACCAGCGTGGCGAAGGCCCCGTGGATCCCGCCCACCGGGTCGGGCCAGGCGATGCCGCACTTCCAGGCATCGACGTCGGGATAGCCCATCAGCGTGGACAACCCGGCGTGGGAGTCGAGCACCGGCCCGTAGGCCGAGTAGTCACGGGCCGGGCCCGTGCGCCCGTATCCCGGCATCGTCAGATACACCAGATGCGGATTGCATGCGCGCAGACGATCTTCCCCCAGACCGAGGTTCGGCATCACCCGGGGGCTGTAGTTCTCGATCACGACGTCGGACACGGCCACCAGCGCCTCGAACGCCTCGCGACCCGACGCCGCCGTCAGGTCGAGCCCGACGCTGCGCTTGCCGAGCGCGTACTTGTTCACGAAGCCCTGCCGGTTCCACGGATCGGGCCCCGGATCGTCATGGGGAAAGAAGTGCGAGGCCTGCACGTACGACGGCGGCACCACCCGGGGCATCCGGGCCGACGTCGCCTCCACCATCACCACCTCGGCGCCCAGGTCCGACAGGATCCGGGCAGCCAGCGGACCGGCCCACACCCGGGTCAGGTCGAGCACCCGCACGCCCTCCAGGGGCGAATCGGGACCCGCCGGGACCGGTGGCGCCGAACCGCTCGGCGCCTCCACGGGCACGGGCGCAGCGACAGCTTCGGGCACCGCGATGGGCACCGTTGCCGGGTCACCCCACGGGACGAGATCGATGCGGGCCGGCGGTCCCGCCGTGCGGACACGACGGCCGGCCGCCTCGACCGGCTGCCACCACTCCCGGGCGGCGAGCTGGGGATCCTCGAGGAGCTGGCGCATGGTGAGCACCGGACCCACGGCCAGCCGCACCGACTGCAGCAGCTCCACGGCCTCGTCCACGGTCTGGGTGGCGAGCCAGCCGTTGAGCGCCGGGTCGAGGATGTGGGCGTTCACCATGACATCGGTGATCGAGGTGACGTCGGGACGGTCGAGCAGGTCCATCAGGCCCGTGACCGCCAGCAGGACCTCGCCATGGGCAGCCGTGGCCACGGTGAAGGCGATCCAGCCGTCCGAGGCCCGGTACATGCCGATGGGGCTGCCCGGACCGGCGTACCGGTTGCCCATGCGACGCAGAACGTCGCCGGCGTGGGTGAAGCGCACGTCCGTGAACTGGTGCATGGCCGCCAGGGCCTCGTGATGGGTCACCTCCAAGCGGTGGCCGCGGCCCGTTCGCCGCCGGGCGTGCAGGGCACCCATGACCCCGATCGCGGCCCACACCCCCGCCGCCAGGGCGGCCTGGCCCGTCGGCCCCTGCAACGGGTAGCTCTCGGGTCGGCCCGAGAGATACAGATGACCCCCGAGCGCCTGTTCGACGATGTCGACCGATCGCCAGCGCGCATAGGGTCCGTCGGAACCGAAGGGCGAGATCTCGACGACGACGGCGTCAGGCCGCAGCTCATCGGGGACCGGCCCGTGGCGCACCGGGCCGTGGGCGTCGGAAAGGATCACGACATCGGCCGCCGCCAGCCACCGGCCTGCCTCCTCCGAGCCGGCCTCCACCCACGCGCTGCGGTGCGAACCCCAGGCCGCCCAGACGGCGTCATCGGAGCGCAGCGGCGACCCTCCCGGCGGCTCCACGCACACGACCCTGGCACCCCGGTCGGCCATGAGCGTGGCCGTCATCCCGGCGGCCGTCGACCCGGCCAGCTCCACCACGACGAGATCGTCCAACCCTGTGCCCGCGGTCACCCGGCCGGTCTACCGCGGCGCCACCGGCCGGTGCGAACCCGGGCCCCTCCGAACGTCACCACCAGATCCGCAGGACCGTGAAGACCACCATCCCGGCCGCCATCATGGCGATCATGCTCCGGGTGCGGAGCGACACCACCCCGGCCACCACGCACGCCCACAGCTTGGGATTGTGCAGCGACCAGACGACCGCGCCCCCGGCGGTGAACACCTCGGGGGCGATGATCGCCGCCAGCGCGCACGCCGGGGCGTAGCGCAGGGCCCGCTCCAGCCTCGGGGTGAGCCGAACCGAGCGGGGCAGGAACGAGAACGCGCCCCGCGTAGCCACCGTGATGACCGTCAGCCCGGCGATCGCCCCGCCCATGAACGACCAGTCGCCCAGGCGGTTCACGACGGCCCCTCCGTCACCCGCTCGAGCACGAGCGACACGGCCACGCCGGCGAACACCGCGGCGAGCAGCCCCAGCTTCATCGGCATCCGCACCAGGACCACCGCGACCACCCCGGACACGAGCACCCCGGCGAGCGCCGGCCGGGTCCGCGACATCGGAATGACCACACCGAGCAGCGCCAGCACCGCGGCCAGCCCCAGGCCCCACGAGGTCGGCACGACGCCGCCGAGGAGGAACCCCGCCACCGACGCCGCCTGCCAGGACCCCCAGTTCGTGAAGGCGATACCGAGATAGGTGCCGAGCTGCTGCGGCGTGCCCCGGGCCGTGTCGCCGCCGACCGTGCCCATGAACAGCGCGAACGGGAGATCCCCGTTGAGGTAGTTGAGCAGAGCCCGCTGCCGCAACGGCAGGTGCTCGAAGAACGGGCGGGCGGCAGCAGAGAAGATCACGAACCGGAGGTTGACGATCGCCGCCGTCACCAGGACGACCGGCAGCGGCGCCCCGGCCAGCAGCAGCGGCAGGGGCATGCCCGCCTTGACCATGGCCACCCCGGTGACCACCCCCCACGAGGCGATGGCCACCGCGGCCGGAGCCATCACCCGGGCCCCCCGCCGCATCGACCCCCGGGCCACCGCCGGGAGGAACCGGCCCGCCGGACGGATGACCTCCTCGGCCCCACCGGCGCGATTCCCGGCCATCCGACGCCCGACCATGACGGCGGCGACGTTACCGCCCGCACCGGTTCGCCCCTCCGTCGGGCGATCCCCGCGGGGACTCGCCCCGGTTCACCCCGTGGGTGCAGGGGCCTCCGCCAGCGCCGCCGCCAGCTCCCGCAGGCACTGCTGCGCGATGGCCGCCATGACCTGGGTCCGGCTGCCCGCGAAGTGGTGCTCACCGGACCGGACACCGCCCGGACCAGCCACCGCGATCGAGCAGTGACCAGCCGGCTTGGACGAGCGTCGACTGCCCTGCGGGCCGGCGATACCGCTCTCGGCCACGACCCAGGCCACACCCGACTCCCGGCGAAGGCCCTCGGCCATCGCCGCCACCGCCTCCGGGCTGACGGCACCGTGGCGGCGCAGCAGCTCGGCGTCGACCGACGTGAAGCGCTGCTTGGAATCACCCCCGTAGGCGACGACACCCCGGTCGAACCACGCCGATGCCCCCGGGACGCTCAGCAGACGGGCACTGAGCAGCCCGCCGGCGGTCGTCTCGACCACGGCCACCCGCTCCCCCCGGACCAGCAGCGCCTCGCCCACGGCGCGGGCCGCCGCGTCGTCATCGGAGAGCCCCAGCGGCGCAGCATCGTCCATCCCGGCATGCTGCCACGGGCCCGGTCCCGCCACCCACGGCTCGCAGGACCGTACCGGAGCCGCCCCACCGCCTAGGTTCGGCCCATGGATCCGGCCGCCCACCTGGAGCGCATCGAACGCGACGGCTTCACGATCATCGAGGACGTGTTCGACCCGGCCTGGGGGGCAGCCGTCATCGCCGACCTCGAACGCATCGAGCAGCAGGACGGCATCGAACCGCACGGCAACTCCTTCGAAGGGGCGCGGACCTGGCGCATCTACAACCTGCTCGCCCGGGGGGGCATCTACGCCCCCATACCGGTCGATCCGCAGGTTCTTCCGATCGTCGAGGGCGTGCTCGACCGCGGCTGCCTCATCAGCTCGCTGTCCTCGATCGCCATCGCACCCGGCGAGCGGGCCCAGCCGATCCACGCCGACGACCAGGCCATGCCCCTGGCCCGCCCGCACGTCGCCACCGTCTGCAACACCATGTGGGCACTCACCGACTTCACCGAGGAGAACGGGGCCACCCGGCTCGTCCCCGGATCCCACCTCGCCGACCACGCCCCGCAGTACGGGCAGCCCTACGACTCCGTCCCCGCCGAGATGCCCGCCGGCAGCGTCCTCGTATGGCACGGCTCGCTGTGGCACGGCGGCGGCGCCAACCGGACCGACCGGCGCCGCTACGGCATCGCCATGAACTACTGCGCCGGCTGGATCCGCCAGCAGGAGAACCAGCAGCTCGGCATCCCGCTCGACACGATCAGGGCCTTCCCTCCCCGCCTGCAGGAGCTGTGCGGCTTCGCCACCTACCGGGGCCTCATCGGACACATCGACCGGTCGACCCCGGCCGAGGTCCTGCTCGGCACGCCGCCGACCCCGATGCTCTGGGACGGCCGCTGACGGACCCCGCTCACGAACGGGCTCACCCGGCGGCGACGTCGCCGTGATGGGCCGCCATCACATCGGGGTAGCTGCGCGTGTAGTAGTTCCAGAGCTGGCGGCCGTAGACGTCGGCCCCGCCGCTGCCCGTTCCCCGACGGCCCTCCAGCAGATCCTCCCGGCGGGCCATGAACCCCGCCGATGCATGCCGGGGGCTGGCCGCCACCGCCGCCGCGAACCGGCCGTCGATCGGCAGCGGATCGAGCGGGGTCCGCAGATCGGGACCGTGGAAGTAGGCCGACGAGTAGCGCTCCGACCCGGCGATCACCCGGTGCGTGGTGGCCACCACGTAGTTGCCCGTCATGCCCTGCAGCATCTCGCCCAGGTTGATCACGAACGTGCCCGGGGTGGGGGGCACGTCGATCCAGTTGCCGTCGGGATTGAGCGCCTGCAGGCCAGGGGCCCCGTGCTGGAGCAGGATCGTGAGGAAGCCGGCGTCATGGTGGGCGTTCACCCCGCACTCGCCCTCGGGCGTCGCCGGGTAGCGGATGAGCTTGGCCAGCGAGAACGGCCGCTCCCCGAAGGCGCGGTGCAGGTGGTCGTCATCGAGGCCGAGACCACGCGACAGCGCCGCCATCAGCGCCCCGGCGATCCCCGCCATCCGGGCCAGCCAGTCCTCCACGACCGCCCGGAAGCCCGGCAGCACCTCCTCCGGCAGCCACTGGTTGGGGCCCTCCAGCCGCAGGAACACCGGGTCGGCGGGAACCACCGGGTCGTGCTCGGTGCACAGGTCGAGCTGCTCGCGATGGTCGACGCAGTTGTCGGTCAGCTCCGCTCCGACCCGCTCCCAGCCACGGAAGTGGCGCGAACGCTGCTTGTCGATGCGCGCCTTGGTCTCCTCCGACAGGGCGAAGAAGGAGGCGACGGCACCGGTCCAGCGCTCCACGACGGCGTCGTCGACCCCGTGGCCCGTCAGCAGGAGAAAGCCCACCCGGTGGGCCACGTCGAGCAGCTCGGCCGCGAAGGCGTCCGGC
>JBIKWW010000186.1:0-6817 GCA_044356125.1 Acidimicrobiia bacterium | reverse complement strand
TGGCGAAGGTGGCGTCGAAGCGATCGACGTCGAGCCCCTCGATCCCCCCGGTCTGGCCGGGCCCGCCGGCGTTGTTGAACAGGCAGTCGATCCGCCCGTGGCGCTCATGGGTGGAGGTGATCAGCGAGCGTACGTCCTCCTCCTCGGCGACGTCGGTGCGCACGAAGCTCGCCGAGGGGCCGAGCGCGGCGGCGATCGACGCACCGAGCTCGGCCCGGCGGCCGGCCAGCACGACCGTCGCCCCCTCGGCCACGAACCGCTCGGCCGTCGCCCGGCCGATGCCGCTCGTCGCACCGGTGACGATGCAGACCTTGCCGTCGAGGCGCGCCACCTCAGGCCGTCCGCAGCTCGAGGCCGAACAGGGCCCGGAAGTGGTCGTAGTAGGCGGTGTCGTCGCCGGCGTGGTCGCCCAGGGCCACCCAGTCCTCGTCGGTCATCTTCGAACGGCCCTCGATGAGCTCCTTCCCGCCCCAGCTCACGGCGTAGCGGAGCTTGGGCTCGTCGGTGGTGACGGCGTGGTGGATGAGGGCGGCCACCTCGAAGGGATCGGTGGCACTGGCCAGGCCGGCCGCGTAGAACTGGAACAGGCGGCGGTAGTGGTCGTCGTAGGCGCCGCTCGAGTTCGGGGCGTCGATGTTCTTGGCGAAGATGGCGCTCTTCGTCACGCCCGGCTCGATGATGACCACCCGGATCCCGAACGGCACCAGCTCCTGGGCCATGCCCTCGCTCAGCCCTTCGAAGGCGTACTTGGAGGCCACGTAGGGCGACTGCGCCAGAGCCGCCATCCGCCCGGCGATCGACGTGATGTTCACGATCGCCCCCCGGCGACGCTCCCGCATCCCCGGCAGCACGGCCTGGGCGCAGCGCACGGCCCCGCACAGGTTCACGTTCATGACGTCGAGATACAGCGACGGCGGGCACTCCTCGGCGACCGCGTTCCCGCCGACGCCGGCGTTGTTGACGAGCACGTCGACGCCGCCAGCCTCGTCGAGGATCCGGGCGAAGCCGTCGCGCACGGAGGCGTCGTCGGCCACGTCGAGCTCGACGAGGTTGATGTCGACCTTGGCGTCGTCGGCCATCTGGCGCAGCTTCCCGGCCTTGTCGACGCTGCGTACGGTGCCGTAGACGGTGTGGCCCTGGGCGGCCAGGTGGATGGCGGTGGCGCGGCCGATGCCGCTGTTGGCGCCGGTGACGACGGAGACGGGTGCGGTCATGGGGGCAGGGTACCGGGGGACCCGACCGCCGCGCCCACCGGGCTCAGGGCTCGACGATGGGGAAGCTCGTGGCGACCGCGTCGAGATTCCCGAAGATGGTCCGCAGCGCCTCGGGGTCGCCGTCGACGACCACGGCCCCGGCCATCACCTGCTCCACGAACGTGCTGCCCCCCGTCATCACGTCGACGAACACGGGCCGGGTGGTGGTGACCGTGACCGCCGCGGCGGCATCGTGGCGGCCCCTCACCGACGACAGGGCGCGGTTCGAGAGGATGAGCACCCAGTCCTCGCCCGGTGCCTCGCCGAGGTCGGTGAACCGCCAGTTCACGAGCACGCGCCGACCGGCGACGTCGTCGGAGCGCAGCCGCACCGCGATCACGTCGAAGCACTGCTCGATGGTGAGCGCCTCGATGAGCCCGCGACGGGTGGCCACCCGGGCCGGGGGTGGTCCCTGGCGCAGCTCCTGGGCCCCCATCAGATAGGCGTTGCGGAAGGTCGAGGACTCGGCCTGGTAGCCGAGCTGCTCCAGGGCCCGGGCCTGCAGCTCGCGGGCATCGGTGTTGGCCGGATCGGCGAACACGAGGTGGTTCACCACCTCGGCCACCCAGCGGTAGTCCCCGGCGTCGAAGGAGGCGCGGGCCTTGGCCAGCACGGCCTCGGCCCCACCCATGAACTCGACGTAGCGGCGCCCCGCCTCCACCGGCGGGTGGGTGTTCAGGTGGGCCGGGTTGGCGTCGTACCAGCTCAGGTAGCGCTGGTACACGGCCTTGGCGTTGTGGACCAGGTCGCCGTAGTAGCCGCGGGTGGAGGCGTCGGCCAGGAACTCCGGCGGGAGACGGAGCTGGTCGGCGATCTCCGGTGCCGTCCAGCCCAGGTTGGCCAGCCGCAGGGTCTGGTCGTGCATCCAGCGGTAGAGGTCGCGCTGGCGCTCCAGGTAGGCGGCGATGTCGGCTCGCCCCCAGCGGGGCCAGTGGTGGCTGGCGAACATCACCTCGCTGCCGGCCCCGAAGAGCTCGATGGCCTCGTTGATGTACTTCGACCAGCTCAGCGCGTCACGGACCTGGGCCCCCCGGATCGGGACGAGGTTGTGCATCGTATGCGTGCATATTTCAGCGGTGCAGAGCCAGCCGTGGTCGGGGAAGAAGAACTGCATCTCGGCCGGGGCCTCGGTCTGGGGCGTGAGCTGGAAGACGATGCGCACGCCGTCGACGATGAGCTCCTGACCGGTGGTCGTGATGTCGAGGGTGGGGGCGATCAGCCCCGGCGGCTGGAACGGGATCGCCTTGCCCAGACCGGCGTCGACGTGGCCGAGCGGCCCCGGGGGCAGCAGCGGGCCGAACTGGTAGGCACCCCGACGGTTCATGGCCGGTCCGGCCAGCAGGTTCTCCGACACCGTCTCGTGGAGGAAGTGCTCGGGGGCGATCACCTGGCAGCGCCCGGCGGCGACGTCCTCCGGCGTGGTCACACCGAGCACCCCGCCGAAGTGATCGGCGTGGGAGTGCGTGTAGATGACGGCCGTGACGGGACGCTGACCGAGCTGGCGGTTGGCCAGGTCCAGGCAGGCCCGGGCGCAGGCCTCGCTGGTGAGGGGGTCGACGACCACCCAGCCGCGCTCCCCGGCGATGAAGGAGATGTTGGCGATGTCGTAGCCACGGGCCTGCCACAGCCCCGGCGCCACCTCGAACAGGCCATGGACGGCGTTGAGCCGGGCCTGGCGCCACAGGCTGGGGTTGACGCTCGGGGGTGGCGGTGCGTCGGCGGTGATGAATGCGTAGCGGCTCCAGTCCCACACCGGCCCGAAGGGCCCCTCGATGCGTCCGCCCGGCACGGTGGCCACCAGGCCCCGGGTGGCCCGCTCGAAGTCGGCGGGGTCGAGCTCGAAGCGCACCGCAGCGTTGGCGGCGACGGTGTGCTCGGTGGGTGGTTGCGGGGTGCCGGTCATCGCCCGCGAGTCTGGCGCGCCCGGTCGGGCCTCGGCCTCGGCCTTGGGTGCAGGCCGCCGGGCCGCCGGGCCGCCGGGCGATCCTGGTACCACCGCCCGTGCACCCGAGCCCCGGAGCCTGCCCCCGGCGGGTCAGGCGCTGCGGCGGCGGCGCTGCCAGGCCTGGAGGCCGGCCAGGACGCCCCGGGTCGGGATCGACCACACCGGCTCGCCGGGCGTGCCCCACCGGGCCAGGAGCGTGTTGGCGGCCAGGAACCCGCTCGACACGGCCCGTTCCATGAGCGCCGTCGGGAACGGCAGCCGCACGAGATCCCCGGCCACGGCGACGGTCGGGGTCGGGCTCTGGACCTCGGGCCGGGTGGCCCAGGACCCGGGTTGGAAGGCCGGGCAGTCGTCGCGCAGGAGCCACCGTTCGTCGAGGACCTGGGCGGCGCGCGTCTCGGGGTACAGCGTGTGCAGGGCCCCCATGAGCTCGGCCCGGGCGACCGGCTCGGCCATCCCGTGGGGCAGTCCGTAGGCGTGCAGCTCGACCACCGACCCACCCGAGCGCAGCGCCCAGCGGCGCGCCTCGCCCTGGTAGCGGTGCACGCAGCTGATGTTGTCGACGATGCCCAGGCCCGCCGTGCCGGCGAACTCCGGCCGGGAGGGATCCACGTCGCGGTCCAGCCACAGGCGTCCCACGAGGAACGACGGAGCCCGACGCAGCCCGGCCACGCCTTCGCGCCACGACGGATCCTCGGCGCCGATCCAGGGGTTGGCGGCGAGCACGGACTGGAGCCCGCCGACGTCGAGCGCGAGCACGGTCGGCACCGATGGGTCGAGGCCGCCGACCCGCGAACCGAGCCGGACGTCGACACCGAGGCGGTCGAGCACACGACCCATGGGACGCCACACCGCATCGGAGAAGGGCTCGTCGAGGACGTCGAAGCAGATCCCCTCGGCCATCCCCAGGAAGTACAGGTGGAACATCATCAGCAGCTCGCCCGCCGACATGTCGTCTTCGTGGTTGAAGAACGAATGGGCGAAGACCTCGAACAGCATGCGGCGGGCCTCGGGTGGGAAGCGCACCGAGTCGAGGTACTCCGACGCGGTCATCGAATCAAAGCGCGCATACGTTCCTGCGCCGTCGTAGGCGAGCATCTCCGACGCCGCCTCGCCGTCCATCGTCACGAGGTCCCGCCAACGCAGGGTCGGGGTGCGGCGGATCAGGGCGGCCAGGTTGAACGGCGGGCGCAACGGGAGGTCGCGGAAGGACTCGTGGGCGCCGCCGGGGCCGACCAGCGGGTAGTCGTCCACGGGGCGCAGCAGCCGCAGGGCGGGATCGACGCGACGCAGCAGCGACCGCACGTTGTAGTACTGGCGGAAGAAGGCGTGGAAGCCGCGCTCCATCTGGATGGCGTCACCGCCGGCCTCGGCCGAGAGACGGTCGTCCCAGGCCGACAGCCGCCCGCCCAGCACCGGGCCGGCCTCGTGGAGGGTGACGGCGACGCCCCGCTCGGCCAGGACCACGGCGGCGGCCACACCCGCCAGCCCGCCCCCGACCACGGTGGCCCGGCGGGGCCCGGCGGCGTCGACCGGCCCCAACGGGAGCGGCGGCAGGACATGGGCCCGCCGGTCCCGCGCACCGGGATAGGGCCGGTTCACGGGCCCGGGGCGCGGCGGGCGATGAAGGAGTGGACGATGCCGCGCTGCCAGCCGTCCATCGGCTCGGTCCGGACGTCCACGAAGCCGGCCCGCCGCAGCCGGGCCTCGAACTGGTCGACCGAGTCGAAGTCGAGGACGCTGCGCCACAGGTACCGGTAGATGCGAGTGGCCCGCCGCAGTCCCAGGCGACGGTTGGCCCAGCCGCCGCTGGGGATGATGATCAGCCAGGCGACCGACGTCCACGTTCCGATCGAGCGCGGGTTGCCCCGCACCGAGTACTCGTGGAAGCAGATGGGCGCACCGGGGGCCAGCAGCCCATGGATCCGGGCGAGGGCGGTGTCGGGGTCGGGGAGGTTGCGGATGCCGTAGGCCATGAGGACGGCGTCGTAGGGCCCGGGGACTCCGGCCGCCTCCAGGGCCGGCGCCGGGTCGGACGCGTCACCGAGGACCCAGGAGACGTCGTGCAGGGCCGGCTTGACCCGGGCGGCGTCGAGCATGCCCGCCGACGCGTCGAGGCCGACGATGGTGGCGTGGGGCCAGGCCGCCCGCACGGCGGCCGTGGACAGACCGGTTCCGCAGCACAGGTCCAGGATGCGCGCCCGGGGCTGGGTGAGCGCCAGTCGGTCGGCCGAGCGGCGGAGGTGGTCGAGGTAGCCGGGGTTCCGGGAGACGAGGACGTCGTAGGTCCCCGCCGTGGCGTCGAAGTCCGAGGGGACCTCACGCTTGCGGTCGGGGCGGAGGCGGAGGGCCACGCGGGAGCGGAGGGACATGCGACAGCGACGCTACCGGCGCCGCACCCGCTACCGGTCGCCCCGCCGGGACGAGCGGGGCGGACGCGGACCGGGTGGATCAGCGCCCGTAGGCGAGCAGGGCGTCGAGCACGGCGGCCACCGCCGGATCTCGGTCGGCTCCCACGACGACCTCGACGTTGGCCGCCGCCGGATCGGCCCAGGGGCGCAGGTCGGCCAGTGTCATGCCGCGGGTGTGGCGCCCCTCGGTCTCCACGACGACCCGCAGCCGACGGGTCTCGAACAGCTCCGGCCGGGTGACGGCCAGCACCGCGCAGGGATCGTGGAGGGGGGCGCGGATCAGCCGGGCCCGCTCACCCGTGGCCCGCACCAGCCGGGCCGCATAGCCCTGGTAGTAGGACATGAGCTCGCCGCAGTAGGTGCCGACATCGGTGCCACGGGCCAGCAGGGCCTCGGCGAAGGCGGCGTCGACGCCGACCTGGTGGGTGAGGTCGAGCCCGCACATGCGCAGCGGGGCACCGGACCCGAACACCTCGGCGGCGGCCACGGGGTCGAACCAGATGTTGAACTCGGCCGCCGCCGTGGAGTTCCCGTGGGTGATCGAGCCGCCCATGATCGAGATCCCCGCCACCCGGCGGGCGATGTCGGGCGCCGCCCGCAGGGCCAGGGCGATGTTGGTGAGCGGCCCGATGGGAACGAGCCAGAGCCCCTCCTCGGCCCGGACGCGGTCGATGATGAAGCCGACGGCATCGTCCCCGTCGGCCTGGCGGCGAGGCGTGCGCAGCGCCGGACCGTCGAGGCCGGTCGCCCCGTGGGCCTCGAGGGCGTGGCGGCCGGGGGTGCCGTCGATGGGGCCGGCGGCGCCCCGATGGACGGGAACGTGGTCGAGCCCGAAGAGCTCGACGGCGATCAGCGCGTTGCGGGTGGTGTTGGCCACCGGCGAGTTGCCGTCGACGGTCGTGATGCCGACGATCGTGCACGTGCGACCGGCCAGGCCGATGGCGATGAGGTCGTCGTGGCCGGGGTCGCAGTCGATCAGCACCCGGGGGCGTTCGGCGGATGGGGGCGGCTGCTCGTCGACCATGCGGCGATGCTGGCACCCCGGCGGGGTGCGGAGCGCAACCGGAGGGACCCTGACGGACCCGGAGGGACCCTGACGGACCCGGAGGGACCCTGACGGACCCGGAGGGACCCTGATGGACCCGGAGGGACCCTGATGGACCCGGAGGGACCCTGATGGACCCGGAGGGACCCTGATGGACCCGGAG
>JBIKWW010000185.1:0-6876 GCA_044356125.1 Acidimicrobiia bacterium | reverse complement strand
CACCACGCTGTAACCCGACACCGCCCCCAACACCGACCCATTCGGTGACTGCACCCCCACCACGATCACATCACCAGCCACCACCCCCGCCGGCAACACCAACGACACCGACGACTGCGCAGTCGTGCTCACCACCGACGAACCCCCCGCATAGCTCACCGCCGGCGCCGCCGCGCCCAGCTCCGGATCAGTGGAACCAATCACCTGATCGGCGTTGTTGTAGCAGTACGTGAAGCTGCCGAGCGGGCCGCTGATCGAGGTGCGGTTCGAGTTCTTCCCCGCCGCCGCCACTCCCGGACTGGCACAACCCGACACCCCGAACCCGTACGTCCAGGTCTGAGACCCCACCACCGCCTTGGTCAAACGACCCGCCGCGTCGTACTCGAAGTTCGAACCCACCGTCGAAGCACCAGTCGACGCCGACGTCGACAACACCCGACCCGACCGCGAATACGAGCCCACCTCATCCGAAGCCAGCAGCGCCAACCCCTTGCGCCACACCAGCTTCTTCGTGCGGCCCTGATCATCACGCACGATCTGATCCAACGACGTGCCATTGCCATAGCTCACCTGCGCGAGCTCACCAGTCGACGACGAGTACGTCGACGTCGACAAGAGCACCGAGTTCAGACTCGTCTTCCATGGCCGACCCACAACGTCGTAGTCCTGCACCCGCACCACTGCGCCGTTGCCCGAGTTCGTCGTGACCAACCGTCCCGCCGCGTCATAGGAGAACGTCGACTGGGTGAACCCGTCGAAGTAACCAACCGGGCGACCCGTCCAGTCCGACTCGGCCACGATCACCCCACAACCCGCCGGAGGTGTCGGACCGCACTGCACCGCCAACGAACCATCACTCATCGTGGTCCGCCACGTCCGGAAACCATGCACACCGTTGTCAGCGGCCAACCCCGTCGTGTACGACACCGTCCGGGCGCCGCCAGCGAACCCGCTGATGGCCGGATAGGCCACCGACTGGACCTGCCCGCGGGCATTGAACGTGGTGCACGTCCACGGATCGCTGTTCTTGCGGTACCCGACCTGACGGCCCGCTGCGTCATAACTGAACGACTCACTGAGCCCCCCAGGATGGACCTTGGACTTCAACCGGCCCGCCTGGTTCGCACCCACCGCCCCAGCACAGCTCGAATCGGCCGCCGTCGCCACCTGGCTGTTGCCCCAGTAGCCGTACACCCACTCCGACCCCGACGGCATCACGCGCCGCGACAGACGCCGACCCTGCGCCGACCCGACCGTGTAGCTCTCATAGATGCTGCGGGTCGTGATCTCGCTGTCACCGCCACCGGGATTGAGCGTCACCGTGTCCGCCAGACCCAGCGCACCATCAGCGAAGTAGGTCGTGCGCGAGACCGATCCCGGCGAGCCCGGCGAGCCGTCGAGCACCGTCGAGGTGGTCACCAGCCCGTAGGCCGGCGACAGCAGCGACACCGGAACCAGCTCGTCACCGGGCGGGTTGTCCGGACGGTCCCAGTACAACGCCAACCCGGCATTGCCGACACCCTCGTAGTGATCGATGCGGATCCGTCGGGTCTCATTGGGAGCCGTGGTCGTCACCGTGCCCGCCGCCGACCAGCCACTGGCCGCCACCCACGAATCAACCACGATCTTGTCATCGATGAACAGGCGGACACCGTCATCTTGGAACAGCTTCACCACGTAGGTGCCCACCGCCGGGAACGTGATGTCACCCGTCCAACGCCCCGAGAACCCATCGGGCGGCACCGTGCCCGGGACCGGGGAAGCAGCCCCCCACCCGTAGTTGAGGAACCCACCCACACCGGTCATGGTGTTGTGTAAAACCGGCGCCCCCGACAACGTGGAGTTGGCGAACCACTCCACCGCCAAGCCCGCCAACGCCGCTCCACCGGCATGGCTCTCGTCATAGGCCGTCGTCGCCGACGGCACGTTGGCGCAGTTCGACGGCACCAGCCCACCATTGGGATAGCAGCTCTGCGGCGCCGGCCCCCATGTCGCGCTCACCCAGCCATGGCGCTGGTTGTAGATCGTCGTCGAACGCCGACCGCCAGGATCGGTCGTGGCCAGCAGCCAGTCACGAGGGTCCCACTCATAGGTCGTGGCGAACCCTGCTGCATCCTGGCTCCTGGTCAAGCGGCCGGCCTCGTCGAACTCGACCCGACGGTCATAGCCCGACGGCGCGCTGGTCCCGTCGATCTTCACCGTCGCCCACCGGGGAGCGGTCGTGAGGTTGTACCCGTAGGTGCGCCCGAGCCGCGTCGCGGTCGGGGAGGGCTTGGGTGTCTCGATCCAGCGAGGCCCGGCCACCGGCCGGGAACCGGGGTCAGCCGACGGGGGAGCCGAAGCGCACGACCTTGCCCCAGGTGTTCACCTGGACCCGCTTGCCCGTCTGGGGCGAGTGCACCACCAGGTTGGGAAGGCCGAGCGACATCGTGATGTGCCCGGGGCGCCACACCAGGTCGCCGGGCAGGAGCTGCTCGACGGCCCGGGGCGCAGCAGCGTTGATCTGATCGGTGGAGATCCGGGGCAGCTTCACCCCGGCCTGGGCCCACGCCCACGACGTGAGGCCCGAGCAGTCGAACCCGCCCGGCTCCTTGCCCGTGTAGCGGTACAGGGTGCCGACCTGGGACAGGGCGGCGAACACCGCCGTCATCCGGCGCGGGTCGGTCCGGGCCCAGACGGCGTCGAGATCGGCCGGGTTGACCCCCTTCATCCGGGACGCGACGAGCTGGGCCAGGCGCTGCCGGGCACTGCCGTACGCGTCGGGCACCGACCCGGCGATGGCCGCCGCCGCCGGCAGGCCGGGAACGCCCTCGACGGTCACCCCGCCGGACGGCGGAGCCGACGTCGGGTCCGTCGGGACGGCGAGCACGTCGAAACCGGGCCGCGTGGGATCGACCGCCACCGAGGCCGGGCCCGGCACCGGCACCGGCACCGAGGCCGACGCCACCAGCGGGAGCGCCGGCGGGACCACCGCCACCGGCCGGTTCTTCAGCGCCGCCAGGGCCATCAGGGCGGCCTCGGCCACGGGATCGGGCACGACCCGGGGCGCCGCCGTGGTGGTGGGCTGGGCCGGGACCGTCGTGTCGCCCACGGCCACCACCGGCACCGGCCCCGGTGCCGACGAGCCTGCCACCACGGGCAGCGCCGGGGGCAGGGGAGCGGCGGTCGACGGGCTGGACCCCGTCTGGGCGGCGGCGCCCGACGCTCCGGCGACCAGGATCAGCCCGGCCGCCAGCACGCCGACGAGGACGGGCCGGGCCCGGTGCCGACACCACACGACACGGACCCCCGGCAGCGCCGACGGCAGGGTGCGGGAGCGATTCGACTGTCGGGTCACGGTCACCTCCGGGCCACACCGGGGGAAGTCGATGTGGTGGCGTGGTCGGGCTCGGGGATGGGCACGGTACCAAGGGAATCGCCGGATCCGTCCCGAACGCGCGAACTCGCGACGTTGTCGCGGGCAAGCTGAACCGCTTCTCGACGGTGGGCGCGCGCTCCGGCCACCGTGAGCGATGGTTCAGGCGCCGATGACCGCCGCGTCGTGGGCCCACAGGCCCGCCAGGGGGGAACCGGCCGGACCGACCGAACCCCCGGGGGCCGGGCGCTCGGCCATCAGGCGGCGGTCGCGGGCCATCTGTTCGTCACCGTCGGGCAGGTGGTACGTCATCCCGTTGCGCCTCGCCCCGAGCACGATGGCCGCGGTGCGGCCGATGCGAGCCTGTTCATACGCGCCCAGAGCATCGTCGACCGAGCCCGAGATGCTCAGCGCGCTGACGAGTGCGGCTCCGTCCTCGATCGCCTGGGCGCCGCCCTGAGCGAGATAGGGCAGCATCGGATGGCAGGCATCGCCCAGCAGCGTGACGCGCCCGCACGTCCACGAGGTCAATGGATCTCGGTCGAACAGGGCCCAGCGGTGCGTGTGCGTGACCCGGTCGAGCAGCCGGCACAGGGGCTCGGCCCACCCGGCGAAGGCCGCCCGCAGGTCGGCGGGCTCGCCCGGCTCCGTCCACGACTCGACGGCCCAGTCACCGGTCGTCACGGCCACGACGTTGAACAACGTCCGTGCGCGTACGAAGTAGTGGACCACGTGACCCGAGGGACCCATCCAGTTCGTCGCGTCGACCGCACACCCGAGCTCGGAGGCGACCACCCCGGGGATGAGGGCCCGGTAGGCCACATGGCCGGAGAACCGCGGCGCCGCCGGATGCTCGACCACGAAGCGGCGGACGGCCGAATGGATCCCATCCGCCCCGATCACCAGGTCGTAGGTGTGCTGATGGCCGTCGCCGGTCGTGAGCGTGGCCCCGTCGGCTGCGGTCGCCACGGCCACCACGCGGACCCCCACACGCAGCGCGCCCGCGGGCACCGCGGCCCGGAGCAGATCGGCCAGATCGGCCCGGTGCACGTGCAGGTAGGGCGCCCCGAACGCCTCCTCCACGCCCTCCAGCGAGAGCCGGGACAGCTCCGTGCCGTCGGCCCAGCGGCGCTGCACGATCGCCTCGGGCCGCACCGCCACCCGCTCGACGGCCCCCCACACGGCGTCACCCAGGCGCGCCAGCAGACGGGTCGCGTTGGGGCTCAGCTGGATGCCGGCACCGACGTCGGCGAACGTCCCGGCCTGCTCGAACACCTCGACCTCGGCGCCGGCCCGGGCCAGGGCGGCGGCCGCGTGCAGCCCGCCGATCCCACCCCCGACGATCCCGACGCGCAGCCCCGACAGGGCCCGTGACGACGGCGAGCCCACCCCCATCAGGCGGCGTCGGTGACCTTCACGGGCGGCTCGTTGGTCACCGCGTGCAGCGTCTCCTCGTCGGGGCGGGCCATGATCTGCTCGTAGAGCGCGGCAGGCTCCATGTGGGGCCGCGACGGATCGAAGGGCGGCTGGGCGACGGGATCGGCGGGGCGCTCGTAGGCGTCGGGGCGCTTGAAGCGCTCCAGCTCAGCGTCGGAGATCCCCGCCAGGGCCTGCACCTCGGGGTCGATCCAGGCCCGCTCGTCGATGTCGCGCCCGCAGGCGATCTCCAGCGACAGGCCCTCCAACCCGGCGAAGTAGATGGAGTGGCACATGCCGTGGTCGATGGGGCCCATCACCTGGATGCCCTTGCTGCGGATGCGGTCACGCATGGCGTAGAGCTCATCGAGGGTGTCGACGTTGAAGGCCAGGTGCTGCATGGTGCCCGCCGTGACCGGTCCGCCGGCGTTGCCCGAGTGGGTCACCCCCCACTGGATCTCGGTGGGGTTCTTCGGGGTCTGGGCGAACGCGATGTAGCAGGTGGGGCCCAGCTCGACGAACGCGTGGAACGTGTTGGGCACCCCGTGCATCCAGTACAGGGCCTTCAGCTCGGCGCCGAGCACATCGGCGAAGTAGCCGATCTGCGACTTGACGTCACGGGTCGAGATGGCCAGGTGGTTGATTCCGTTCGGGTGCAGCGCCATGGCGGCGACGCTAGCGATCCGTCACTGCGGGCGCAGCATCGCCGGATGCAGGAGGGCGGCGGTGCCCCGCAGGTAGAGGTCGGGGCCCCGGCGGTCGTCGGTGTCGGCCGTGCCGGCCGGCGACAGGGGCGACACGAAGCCCGGGGTGGCCAGCACCTTCCGCCGGAAGTTGGCCGGATGCAGCGGCACGCCCCACACCGCCTCGTAGACGCGACGCAGCTCGGGGATGGTGAAGGGCTCGCTCACCAGGCTCGTGCCCACCGTCGTGTACTCGAGCTTGGCCCGCAGCCGCTCCACGGCGTCATCCACCACCCGCTCGTGGGCCGCCGGCAGGAACCCGGTACCGAGCACGTCGTCCAGGGCGAACGCCCGCGACGGACCGCTGATGGCCGTCTCCTCGGGCACCACGGCCACGTAGGCGATCGTCACCCGGTCCGGGCCACGGTCGGTGTAGGTCCGGAGCTGCTCGAGGAAGAACGGCTGGGCGCCCGTGCAGGCATCCAGCACGGCGGCGGCCAGGGCGTCGGCGTCGGGTGCGCCGCTGTCCCCCCAGGAGCCGGCGGGCAGGTGCCAGGCGGCGGCACCCGGATCGTCGGCCGCCGGCGGCACGGCCAGCACCGCCAGGCGCCCCTGGCGCAGCGTCAGCAGGGCGACGGCGACGTCCACGTCGACCGCCCCGCCCACCGCCCCGCCCGCAGCCGGCCGGGCGGTGCGCGCCACGGCGTCCGGGCGGGCCGGGTCCGGGCGGGCCGGGCGGCCCGCCATCAGCCGACCGAGGCGTCGACGTGGGCGCCGGCGGCGGCGAGCTCCACCAGCGACCGCTCGCCCCCGGCGCGGTCCACCGGCGCGCACAGCCGGGGCAGCACCCGGACCCGGTAACCGGCCTCCAGCGCCGAGCGGGCGGTGGCGGCCACGCAGTAGTCGGTGGCGATCCCGACGACCTCGACCGTCGACACCCCCGCCTCCCGCAGGTGCTCGTCGAGCGTGCGACCCGACACCTCGTCACGCCCTTCGAAGCCCGAGTAGGCGGCCTCGTGACGGCCCTTCAGGAACCAGGCCGCGATGCGGTCCAGGGCCGGGGCCAGGTTGGCGTGGGGTTCGGCTCCGGGGGAGCCGGCGACGCAGTGCACCGGCCAGGAGTCCACGTAGTCGGGCGGGTCACCGAAGTGGGCGCCGGGATCCTCGTGGTGGTCGCGGGTTCCCACGATCACGGCGTCGCCGTTGAGCGGGTCGAGCAGGTACCCGGCGATGCGGGCCACGGTTTCGGCCCCGCCGTCGACCCCCAGGGACCCGCCCTCGCAGAAGTCGTTCTGGCAGTCCACGACGATGACGGCGCGGCGGCCGGCGGGCGTGGGGGCAGCGGTGGGCTCAGGCATGGATCAGCTCCTCGGTGGTGCGGACGGTGGCGACGGCGACCGGGTCGCCGGCGGTGATGTCGAG
>JBIKWW010000184.1:0-6877 GCA_044356125.1 Acidimicrobiia bacterium | reverse complement strand
GGGCGGGAGTCCAGGGACGGCCCGGAGGCGGGACCGGCCTGATCGGCACGATCCGTCAGCGGAGAGGCCGGGAATCGCTCGATGGTTCGGGGAGGAGTCGCCAGCACGGGGAGCATCGTGACGGGGATTCCCCGGAAAGTCAATCGGATAAGTCGGATTTCACAGCCGGTCCCCGAGGGGGCCTGCGGTGGGGCCGGTTCACGCCAGCCGGGCGGCGATCTCGGCGTAGAGGGGGATCCCGATGACCAGGTTCAGCGGGAACGTCAGGCCGAGCGCGGCTGTCAGCGGGATGCCGATGTCGATGTCGGGAAGGGCCACCCGCACCGCCGCGGGGGCGGCGATGTAGGACGCACTGGCGGCCATGGCGCCGAGCACGGCGGCGCCGCCCCGGCCCAGCCCGGCGAGGCTGCCGACGACCACGCCGACCGGTCCGAACGCCAGGGGGGCGAGCAGGGCGAAGACCACCACCGCCGGCCCGCTGCGGCGCAGCTCGCCGAGCTTCTCCCCGGCGAGGACCCCGAGATCGAGCAGGAACAGCACGAGGATGCCCTGAAAGGGCCCCACGAAGAACGGGGCGATGCGCTCGGCCCCGTCGGCGCCCGATGCCCATCCGATGCCCAGCCCGCCGACCAGCAGCAGCACGCTGCGGCCGGTGAGCACTTCGTGCAGGGCGGGGCGCAGCGCCATGTTCCCGCCGAAGCGGGCGGCGAGCACGAGGGCGATCACGATGCCGGGCACCTCGAGCAGCGCCAGCAGCGACGGCATGAAGCCCTCGACGGGGATCCCCTGCTTGTCGAGGAACGTGGTGGCGGCGGTGAAGGTGACCGCCGAGACCGAGCCGTAGAAGGCGGCGAAGGCGGCCGCCTGGCGGGCCGGCATCCTCCCCGGTCCGTTCAGCGCGGCGTAGCTGATGAGCGGGATCACGATCCCCAGCCCGAGGGTGGCCAGCGCCGGGAGGGCGAGGTCGCCGGCGTCGGCGACGGCCAGGGCGGCACCGCCCTTCAGGCCGATGGCCAGCAGCAGGTAGGTGCTGAGCAGCGTGGGCAGGGGGGAGGGCAGCCGCAGGTCGCTCTTGACCCGGGCCCCGAAGACCCCGAGCCCGAAGGCGAGCACGGGCGGGGAGAGGAGGTTGGCTCGGGCCAGGGTCAGCACGACGTGCGAGTATAGAAACAAAATACCGGAGACCATCCGCTGTCATCGGTGCTGGCATCGGCGGCGCCGACGGCGGCTCTGCGACGATGAACGTGTGAACCCCGCCCGTCCCGAGCCCTCGCCCGAACGACCCGGTACCGGGTTCGATGCCGCCTACTACCGCCGCTTCTACGAGGGTGGCCTCGTGCACGACGAGCGGCGCATCGGCGAGCTGATGGGCGCGGTCCTGGGCCTGGCCGGCTGGTGGGAGATCCCCGTGCGGTCGGTGCTCGACGTGGGCGCCGGGCTGGGCTTCGTCGGGACGTGGCTGGCCGCCCACCGACCGGAGGTCCGCTACCGGGGCGTCGACGTGAGCGAGTGGGCATGCCGGACGCACGGGCACCATCGGGCGGACATCAGCTCGTGGCGTCCGCCGCGTCCGAGCGACCTCACCGTGTGCATCTCGGTGCTGCAGTACGTGTCCGACGAGCGGTTCACCGACGCCGCCGCCAACCTGGCGGCGGGCACCCGGCACCTGCTGTACCTGGAGCTGCCCACCCGCAGGGACCGCACCCAGGTGATCGATCCCGCCCGGACGGACATGACGGTGCACTGGCGCTCGGGCCGCTGGTACCGGGACCGGCTCGATCCGTGGTTCGAGCCCGTCGGTGCGGGCCTGTGGTCCCGGCGGGGCGCAGCCGTGCCCTTCTTCGAGCTGGAGGCACCCGGACGGCGGGCCCGGGCCCGCTGAGCCCCGGCCGGCTGAGCCCCGGCCGGCTGGGCTCAGATCGCCGCTGCGAGGGCGTCGAGCTGGGCGAGGATCTCGGTCTCGGGCACGCCATCGGTGACCCGTCGTGTGATGGAGGGGACCACCACGACCGGATCCACCACGGTGGCCTGGAAGATCAGGCCGAACGCCGTCGTCAGGTACTCGGCGACGGCGGTGCCGCTGGTGCGGCCGTTGCCGGTGGCGATGACGGCCAGCCTCGACCCCTGGAAGGCGGAGCTCCCGAAGGGTCGGCTGCCCCAGTCGACCAGCGCCTTCACCGTGCTGGGGAGGCCGAGGTTGTAGGTCGGGCAGGCGATGACGACGGTCTCGGCGGCACCGATGCGACGGCGCAGCTCCACGACGTTCGCCGGGGCGTGCTCACCGTCGGCGTCGGGCGAGTAGTGGGGCACGGCGGCCAGCTCGGCGGCGCTGACGCGGTCGAGCTCGTGGCCCCGACCTTCGAGTCGCTGTTCGAGGAGATCGAGCAGCAGCCGGTTCCAGGAGTCGGGGCGGAGGCTGCCGCAGAGGGTCAGAACGGTCACGGTGGCAGTCTGGCCGGGCGGAACGGCGTGACGGTCAGGCCGGGTCAGGCCGGGTCAGGTCAGGTCAGGTCAGCGTGATGCGCGACGGGTTCGTGCCGAGCAGGACGCTGTCGTAGCGCTTCGACAGCAGGGTGACCATCTCGGGGTGGGGGAAGATCCAGAAGGTCTTCGACAGCACGGCGTCGTGCACCATGTCGGCCACCTTCTCGGGGGGCAGGCCGTTGCGCACGAGCTCGCTCACCATCGAGTAGCGCTGCTCCTCGGCGGGCGTCATCTCCAGCTGCGGGCCGGGGGCGACGTGCTCGGGCCGGTTGCGCACCGACGAGGCGATCTGCGTGGCCACCCAGCCCGGGCACAGGCACGACACGCCGACCGTGGAGCCCATCCCGGCGAGCTGGTGGTGCAGGCCTTCGGTGATGCACACGACCGCCCACTTCGACGCCCCGTAGGCCGAGTGCGCCGGGAAGTGCCCGGCCATGGAGGCGGTGTTGACGATATGGCCGTCGCCGTGCTCCAGGAGATGGGGCAGGAACACCCGGTGGCCGTGGATCACGCCCCAGAGGTTCACCCCGAGGACCCACTCCCAGTCGGCAACGTCGATGCGGTCGGCGCCGAGGAACGATCCGGCGACCCCGGCGTTGTTGCAGACGACGTTGACCCGCTCGAACTCGGCGAACGCGGCTGCCGCCAGCGCGTCCATCTGGGCGCCGTCGGACACGTCGGTCCGCACGCCGATGGCGTGCACCCCGGCGGCCCGGGCTTCGTCGACGGCCTCGTTCAGGGGTCCCTCGCCGATGTCGGCGAGGACGAGGTCCATGCCGGCGGTGGCGAAGCGGCGGGCGAAGGCGCGGCCCATGCCGCTCCCCGCTCCGGTGATGACGGCGACCTTCCCGGCGAGCTCTTCCATGACGTCGAGCATGGACCGCCGGCCCGGTGCGGACCCAAGCGACGGTTCAGCGCCGGGGGCCGGTCCCCACCCCGGTCCGCCGTGCCGCCGCTAGGGTCCTGCGACCATGCGGATCACCTGCCATCGGGTCACGCTCGTGAAGCGCCACGCCCTCACCATCAGCCGGGGGACGATGGCCGGGTCGGAGAACCTCGTCGTCACCGTCGAGCACGACGGGATCACCGGCCGCGGCGAACTCGCCCCCGGACCCGAGACGGGGTGGACCGACGAGGGGGAGGCAGCCGTGGCCCGCTGGAACGCGCAGCTCGGCGGGCTCGACCCCTCCGCCGTGCAGGCCGTCGAGGCGCTGCTCCACGGCGACCCGGCCCCGGCCCCGGCCCGGGCCGCCCTCGACGTCGCCCTGTGGGACTGGATCGGCCGTCGCGCCGGTCTGCCCCTGTGGCGCCTGTGGGGCCTCGACCGCAGCCGCATCCCCGTCACCTCGCTGACCGTCGGCATCAACCCCGTCGAGGTCGTCGAGCGGGTGGCCACCGACATCTGCACGCGCCTCGCGCCCCGCTCGATCAAGGTGAAGCTGGGCTCCCCCGACGGGCCCGGCCACGACCGCGCCATCCTGACCACGGCGCAGCGGGCGGCTGCGGCCGTCGGGCTCACCCCGGCCTGGCGCGTCGACGCCAACGGCGGCTGGACGCCCGCCGTCGCCGACGTGATGATCCCCTGGCTGGCCGAGCACGGCGTCGACTACGTGGAGCAGCCCTACGCCCCGGCCGGCGACGACGACCTCGGGGCCCTTCGTGAGCGGTCGCCGCTACCCATCTACGTCGACGAGTCGGTTCGCACCAGCCATGACGTCGCCCGCCTGGCCGGCCGCGTCGACGGTGTCAACCTCAAGCTCATGAAGACGGGCGGCCTCACCGAGGCGCTCCGCCTCGTGCACACCGCCCGGGCCCACGGGCTCGGGGTGATGATCGGCTGCATGGGCGAGACGTCGCTGGCCATCACCGCCGGGGCGCACCTCAGCCCGCTCGTCGACCACGTCGATCTCGACAGCCACCTCAACCTGCTCGAGGACCCCTTCTCCGGCGCCGTGTACGCCGACGGCCGCGTCGTGCCGACCGACGCGCCGGGCCTCGGCGTCGAGCCGACGGGGGTGTCGCGGTGATCTCGGGGAACGTGACCGCCATCCCCGCCGACGCCCGGGTGGCGCTGCTGTGCCACGGATACCTCGGGACCCGCCACGGCAAGCTGGCCGAGGGGATGCTCCGCTACGCCACCCACGACATCGTCGCCGTGGTCGACTCGGCCAACGTCGGGGTGTCCACCGCGGCCCGCTTCCGCATCGACCGGGAGGTCCCGGTGGTGGCCTCGGTGGCCGATGCCGTCGCCCTCGGGGCCGACGTGCTCGTGATCGCCATCACGCCCTCGGGCGGCCGCCTCCCCGACGAGTACGTCGAGGAGATCGTGGGTGGCCTGCACGCCGGCATGTCACTGGTCAACTCCCTGCACCGCCCGCTGGCCGACGACCCCCAGTACGCCGACCACCTGCGTGCCCACCGCTGGATCTGGGACGTCCGCCAGGAGCCGCCCGGGCTGGGTCCGGCCACCGGTCGGGCCCGGGAGCTGGCCTGCCGCCGGATCCTGACCGTCGGTACGGACATGGCCATCGGGAAGATGACCGCTGCGCTCGAGCTCGACCTCGAGGCTCGGCGGCGGGGCCTGCGGTCGCGCTTCGCGGCCAGCGGGCAGGTGGGCATGTGCATCTCCGGTGACGGCGTCCCCCTCGACGGGGTGCGGGTGGACTACGCCACCGGCGCCGTCGAGTCGCTCTGCCTGCGCCTGGGTGCCGACGTCGACCTGCTGTGGGTCGAGGGCCAGGGCTCGATCCTGCACCCCGGCTCGACCGCCTGGCTGGGGCTGATGCGGGGCAGTCAGCCCACCCATCTCGTGCTCGCCCACCGCGCCCACCAGGACGCCATCATCACCCCGCCGGGCTTCCCGTTCCCGCCCCTGGCCGAGACCATCGAGGCCTACGAGCGCGTCGCCGCCGTCAACCGGGGCTTCACCACGCCGCGCGTGGTCGCCGTGGTCATGAACACCGCCGCCGTCGACACCGACGACGAGGCCCGACGGATCTGTGAGGCCATCGAGGACGAGGTCGGTCTGCCCGCGACCGACGTCGTGCGCTTCGGCGCCGGCCGGGTCCTCGACGCCGTGCTCGCCGGGTGACGCTGCTCAGCTGTCGGCCCGGGCCCGCAGCCAGGCGCTGACCACCGGCCCGAGCCGCTCCAGGCTCTTGTACGCGCGCAGATCGTCGGGCATGGTCTCGAGGGCGACGGCGAGCCGTCCCGCCACCGTCGGATCGGCGGCCAGCACCTCGTCGAGGGTGCGCACGAGCGTGCGGATCCCGAACACCACGGCCCGGGTGCGGGGAAGCCGCACCAGGGTCTGGCGCTCCAGCCGCAGGACGACCAGGGCACCCACCTCGGCCCGGGATCCGGCCCCTGATCCGGCCTCTGATCCGGCCCCTGTTCCGGCCCCTGTTCCGGCCCCTCCGTCGCCCCGGGTCAGCGCCAGGCCGGCCGCCGGCACGTGGTGGTGGCCGGGCTGGTGCAACCGGGCGTCGTCGTGGATGCTCCAGTTCCAGCGGGTGATCGGCTGATCGGGCTCGACGCGGGCCACGGCCAGATCGGTGGCCCGGCCGATGCGTTCGGCGAAGCCCGGCACCGGCCCGTGGATCTCCGAGAGGGGCCGCCCCAGCTTCTCGGCCAGCACCCACCGGTTGGGGAAGCACAGCGTGGCCCCGACGAGCACCGGCGGGTCGAGCAGGCACCAGTCCTCGGGCACGAGCCGCCCGGCGCGGTCGAGCGGTGCCAGGTCGGCGGGCAGCTCGGCGGTCCGGGCCGCCAGATGGTCGCGGTGGTGGTGAGCGAGATGGGTCTCGACCGCGTCGAGCAGTTCGACGGCGGCCTCCCGGGCGAACCTGGAGCCGTCATCGGCGACGCACGCCGCCCGGGTGGCCGGATCGGCCAGCAGGGCGTCCTTCTCGGCCAGCTCGGCCGGGGTGCGGTCGTCGAGGACGATCCACTCGGCCGGATCGAGGGGCCGGGCCGCCACCCGCAGCCGCAGGGGTCGCCCGTCGAAGGGATCGAAGGGGAGGTCGTCCCCGGGCACCAGCTGCACGGCCCGACTGTAGGCAGCTGCGGCGGGCGGTACTCGGGAGGTGCGGCGGGCGGCACGCGGGAGGTGCCCGGCGCGTCGGCCAGACTGCTCGGGTGCGCGGCGATCGTCGGACGGACTGGTCGCTGGTGGCACCCCTGGGTGCGCTCACGCTGGCCGCCTACGCCGTGTGGGTCTACGGGTTCGGGGTGCAGGTCGAGGCCATGGCCGACGACCTCGGGTGGTCCACGGGCCGCCTCGGTCTGGCCTTCGGTGGGGCCCAGCTGATCTCGGGGATCGCCGCCTTCCTCGTCGGGGCCGGACTCGACCGCCGCCGCCCGGCGGCCGTCGTCGCGGTGACCGGCGTGGTGG
>JBIKWW010000182.1:0-6956 GCA_044356125.1 Acidimicrobiia bacterium | reverse complement strand
GATCGGCGGGCCCGGCCGGGTCGGCCCGATCGGTGCCGCCGATCAGCGGGCGGTGCGGCAGCGTCGGAGTTCGCGTGAATCACCCAGAAGCCGGGGCGCGCGCCGGGTCAGCCCGGTTACCCTGACGGGCGTCATGGCGCGTCAGATCGTCACCCGTGTCGAGCGCACCTTCGGCTTCGTGGACATCTCCGGGTTCACGCAGTTCACCGACACGCGTGGTGACGCCGCCGCCGTCGACGCCCTGTCGGACTTCCGCTCCACCGTGCGGGCGGTGTCGAGCCGCCACGGGGTGCGCATCGACAAGTGGCTGGGCGACGGCGCCATGTTCGTGTGCGTCGACACGGCCCCGCTCGTCCACGCCACCCTCGACGTCGAGGCGCGCCTGATCGACGAGCACTTCCCGCTGCCCCTGCGGGCGGGGATCGCCTCGGGCCTGGTCATCCTCTTCGAGGGGGACGACTACATCGGCACGCCGGTGAACCTGGCCTCGCGGCTCTGCGTGGAGGCCGCGCCCGGTCAGGTGCTCGTGACCGACACCGTGGCCCAGGCCGCGCCGGGATGGGTCGAGTGCTCCGAGGTGGGCGAGCTCGAGGTCCGCGGCCTGGCTGACCGGGTGCGGGTGGTCTCCATCTCCGGTTCGGCGACGGCGTCGACGGCCGGGCCCGCCTTCCGGGCCTGAGCGCCGCCCCGGGCGCCGTCCGCTCCGGGCGCGTCAGAGGACGGTGTGGACGCCCACCTCGGTCCAGGATCCCAGCGCCGGGTGACGGGGCACGACCCGAACCGTCAGACCGAAGCGTCCGGCCTCCTCACTGGCGATCACCGCCCGGTAGCGGCCGGGGCGGTCGGCCTCGGGCTCCATCGCCGTGACGGTCCCCCCGACGATCTCGTCGTTCAGGCCGACCGGCCCGTGGATCACCTGGACCTCCACGTCGTCGGGCGACAGCGCCCCCAGCGAGACCGTCGCCGCCACCTGCCGGGCCGTGCCGACGTCGAGCACCTCGGCGCCGTTCATGTCGAGCTGGTCGACCCGAACACCGGCCCATGCTGCCGTCACCGACCGCTTCCAGGCCGCCAGGGCCCGCGCCGCCGCCGGGTCACCGGAACCGCCGCCGAGCACGGCGTCGGAACGCGACGCCGCCGGCTCGTAGAACCGGGTCACGTAGTCGCGGACCATCCGTGAGGCCTGCACCTCGGCACCGAGGGTCTCGAGCGACGTCTTGATCCGGAACACCCACCGGCGGGGGACGCTGCCGTCGGGCCGGTCGTAGAACAGGGGCACGACCTCGTTCTCGAGCAGCTCGAAGAGGGCCTGGGCCTCGGCCCAGTCCCGGGCCCCGTCGTCGAGCGTGGCCTCGCTGGAGGGGATGGCCCACCCGTTGGCGGGCCGGTCGGCGGTGGCGGGCCGGTACATCTCGTCCCACCAGCCATCGAGGATGGAGAGCTGCAGGCCACCGCACAGCACGGACTTCTCGCCCGAGGTCCCGCAGGCTTCCATGGGGCGCCGGGGGTTGTTGAGCCACACGTCGGAGCCCTGGTACAGCATCCGGGCCACGCCGATGTCGTAGTTCTCGACGAAGGCGACCCGGTGGCGCACCTCGGGATCGGCGGCGAACTGCTGGATGCGCCGGATCATCTCCTTGCCCGGGTTGTCGGCGGGATGCGCCTTCCCGGCGAACACCATCTGCATCGGGCGGTCGGGATCGAGCAGGAGCCGCTTGAGGCGGTCGACGTCGGACAGCAGCAGCGTCGCCCGCTTGTAGGTGGCGAAGCGACGGGAGAAGCCGATGGTGAGCACGTTGGGATCGAGGACCCGGTCGCACCAGCTCAGGTCGGCGCCCCGCAGACCCCGGTTGACGCCGGCCGCCCGGCTACGGGCACGCACGAACCCGACGAGCCGGGACCGCTGCTCGTTGCGGATCCGCCAGAGGTCGTCGTCGGGGCAGTCGTGGATGCGGGCCCAGCGCTCCGGCGGAGCGTCGGGGAAGTCGGGCAGCACGTAGCGGTCGAACAGCTCGTTCATCTGCTGGGAGATCCACGTGCGGGCGTGCACGCCGTTGGTCACCGAACCGATCGGCACCTCGGCCGCCGGCACCCCCGGCCACAGGTGGGCGAACATGCGGCGGCTCACCTCGCCGTGCAGGCGTGACACGCCGTTGGCCTGGCCGGCCAGCCGCAGCCCCATGATCGCCATGTTGAACGGGGCATCGGCGGGCTCGCCGTCCTCGTGTCCCAGCGCCATCAGCTGGTCGACGGTGATGCCGACCTCGGCGCACCAGCCCGAGAAGTAGCGCTCGATCAGCGCCCGGGGGAACTTGTCGATGCCGGCGGGCACCGGGGTGTGGGTGGTGAACAGCGTGCCCGCCCGGCAGGCCTCCACGGCCTCCTCGAAGGCGAGCCCGTGGCCCTGCACGAACTCCCGGATGCGCTCCAGTCCGAGGAACCCGGCGTGGCCCTCGTTGGTGTGGAAGACCTGGGTCGCGATGCCGAGGGTCCGCAGCGCCCGGACACCGCCGATGCCGAGCAGGACCTCCTGGCGGATCCGCTGCTCCTCGCCCCCGCCGTAGAGGCGGTCGGTCACCGCCCGCACCTCGGGGCTGTTCTCCTCCAGGTCGGCATCGAGCAGGTACAGCGTCACGGTGCCCACCTGGGCGAGCCAGACACGCGCCGCCATGCGCTCGCCGGCCAGTTCGACCTCGATCCGGGCCGGCTGGCCGGTCCCCGGGACGAGGGCCGGGCGCAGGGCCATGAGGTGCGGGTCGAGGACGGGGTAGTTCTCCTGCTGCAGGCCGTCGGAGCGGAACCCCTGCGAGAAGTAGCCCTGCTTGTAGAACAGGCCGATGCCGGTGAGGGGCACCTTGAGCCCCGACGCCGCCTTCAGGTGGTCGCCGGCCAGCACCCCGAGGCCGCCCGAGTACTGGGGGAGGGCCTCGCTGATGCCGAACTCGGGGGAGAAGTAGGCGACGGCCCGCAGCGACGAGGGGCCGCGCAGCTGCATCCAGCCGGGCGACTCCAGGTAGCGGGTGAGGTCGTCGTGGATCTCGTCGAGGAACGCCATGAAGCCGGGGTCGGCGGCGAGCTGCTCGAGCCGGGCGGCGGGGACGGTGCCGAGCAGTCGGACCGGGTCGTGGCCGACGGCGTCCCAGCGGTCCTGGTCGATCCAGCGGAACAGGCGACGGCACCGGTCGTCCCACGACCAGCGCAGGTTCAGGGCCAGCTCCTGGAGCCGGCTGAGCGACTCGGGGAGCTGGGTGCGGACGGTGAAGCTGCGGGCGGCCCTCACCCGGACGAGGTTACCGGGGCGGCGGGCGGCTGCAAACGGTTGCATCCTGGGACGTCCGGTGACGGACCGGCGCCGGGGCTTCTCCGGGCGCCCCTGCGGCCCCGGTACCCTTCCGCCGGTGAGCGCCGATCCGCGGTGGGGCGAGATGGACCGCTTCCTCTTCAACGAGGGGCGGCACTGGCGGCTGTGGGAGCACCTGGGAGCCCACGTCGGCGAGCACCGGGGGGCCGCCGGCACCTGGTTCGCGGTGTGGGCGCCCGACGCGTCCCACGTCGCCGTCGTCGGGGACTTCAACGGCTGGAACGAGGGTGCCCACCCGATGGCGCCCGTCCACTCCACCGGCGTCTGGAGCGCGTGCGTGCCCGGGGCCGGGCCCGGCCAGGCCTACAAGTACGCCGTGACCGACCGCGTCGGCGTCCGCCGGGAGAAGGCCGACCCGCTCGCCCGCCGCACCGAGCTGCCCCCCCGCACGGCCTCGGTGATCGACGCCTCGGTCCACCAGTGGGGGGAGGCCGAGCAGGACTGGGTCGAGCGGCGCCGGGCCGGGGACCCGTGGGGGGCCCGGATGTCGGTCTACGAGGTCCACCTGGGCTCCTGGCGGGCCGGGCTCGGCAGCTGGGCGGCGATCGCCGGGGAACTGGCCCGCCACGTCGCCGATCTCGGCTTCACGCACGTGGAGCTCCTGCCCGTCGCCGAGCACCCCTACGGGCCGAGCTGGGGGTACCAGGTCAGTGGCTACTACGCCCCGACGGCCCGCTTCGGCACGCCCGACGAGTGCCGGGCGTTCGTCGAGACGATGCACCGCCACGGCCTCGGTGTGATCGTCGACTGGGTGCCCGCCCACTTCCCCAAGGACGACTGGTCCCTCGGGCGCTTCGACGGGACCGCCCTGTACGAGCACGCCGACCCCCGCGAGGGCGAGCACCCCGACTGGGGCACCTACGTGTTCAACCTCGGCCGCCACGAGGTCCGCAACTTCCTGATCGCCAACGCCCTGTACTGGATCGACGAGTTCCACGTGGACGGGCTGCGGGTCGACGCCGTCGCCTCGATGCTCTACCGCGACTACTCCCGGCGGGCAGGGGAGTGGATCCCCAACGTGCACGGCGGACGGGAGAACCTGGAGGCGGTGTCGTTCCTGCGGGAGCTCAACACCGTCGTGCACGCCGAGCACCCCGGGGTGCTCATGGTGGCCGAGGAGTCCACGGCCTGGCCGGGGGTGTCGCGCCCGGTGGAGCAGGGCGGCCTCGGGTTCGGCTTCAAGTGGAACATGGGCTGGATGCACGACACCCTCGAGTACTTCTCGCGCGATCCCGTCCACCGGCGCTTCCACCACCACGAGCTCACCTTCGGGCTGCTCTACGCCTTCACCGAGAACTTCGTGCTGCCGCTCTCCCACGACGAGGTGGTGCACGGCAAGGGATCCCTCATCGCCCGCATGCCCGGCGATGCCTGGCAGCAGCGGGCCAACCTGCGGGCCCTGTACGCCTGGATGTGGGCCCACCCGGGCAAGCAGCTCGTGTTCATGGGAGCGGAGCTGGGCCAGTGGGGCGAGTGGAACAGCGAGGGCCAGCTCGACTGGTGGCTGCTCGACGACCCCGCCCACCGGGGCATCCACACCCTCGTCCGCGACCTGAACCGCCTCGAGGCGCAGCTCGGAGCCCTCACCGACCGCGACTTCGACGCCCGGGGCTTCCAGTGGATCGTCGGCCACGACGCCGATGCCAGCGTCTACGCCTTCGCCCGCTGGTCCTCGCGGGCCGATGCCCCCCCGGTGGCGTGCCTGGCCAACCTCACCCCCGTGCCCCGGGCCCCCTACGGCCTGCACCTGCCGCTGGCCGGCCGCTGGGACGAGGTGCTGAACACCGATGCCTCCATCTACGGCGGCAGCGGCGTCGGCAACCTGGGCGGCGTCGACACCGCCCGCGACGGCTACGTCGAGGTCACCCTCCCCCCGCTGAGCGTCGTGTGGCTGGCCCACCGGCCCGGCGCCTGAGCGGAGTGGGCGGAGTCGCGCCGTGATCACCGTCGTCGTCCACGGGCACTTCTACCAGCCGCCCCGGGAGGACCCCCGTACCGGCGAGGTGCCCGTCGAGCCCTCGGCTGCGCCGTGGCACGACTGGAACGCCCGGATCACCGCCGAGTGCTACCACCCGAACACGGCGGCGGTCGTGCTCGACGAGGAAGGCCGCCTGCGCGACCTCGTCGACAACTTCGAGCGGCTGTCGTTCAACGTCGGGCCGACCCTCTACTCGTGGCTCGAGCGGCACGCGCCGCGAACCTATGCGCGCATCGTTTCGACGGCAGGGCGCTGCCCGGGTGCCATCGCCCAGGGCTTCAACCATGCGATCCTCCCGCTGTGCGACGACCGTGACCGTCGCACCCAGGTGCGCTGGGGGTTGACCGACTTCCGCCACCGGACGGGTCGCGAGTCCGAGGGCATGTGGCTCCCCGAAGCCGCCGTCGACGCCGCCACGCTGGCCACGCTGGCCGAGGAGGGGGTGGCGTTCACCATCCTCGCCCCCCGCTCCGCCGCCCGGATCCGGCCGATCTCACCGATGGGCCACCCCGAGGGGCCCTGGCGCGACGTCGACGAGCACGGTCTGGACCCGTCCGTGCTCTACCGCTGGCGCCACCCCGGCGGTGGGGGCCGTGGCGTGACGATCTGCTTCTACGACGGCGACCTCGCCAACCGGGTGGCGTTCGGGATGACGGCCATGTCGTCCTCGGAGCTCCTCGACGCCGTCGCCGGCGTGGCCGCCCGCCCCGGGCGCGCCGGCGACATCGTGGCCATCGCCACCGACGGCGAGACCTTCGGCCACCACCACAAGTTCGCCGACCGCACCATCGCCTACGCCCTCGGTGAGCTCGCCGCGGCCCGGGGCATGCGCGTCGCCTCCTTCGCCGAGCTCGTCGCCGAGCGCTGGCCGGTCTACGAGGTCGAGATCCGCACCAGCTCCTGGAGCTGCGCCCACGGCGTCGAGCGCTGGCGCAGCGACTGCTCCTGTGGCATGGCCTGGACCGGCGTCCACCACCGCTGGCGGGACCCGCTGCGGCGGGCGGTCCAGCTCCTGCGCGACGAGATCCGGGCCGTGTACCGGCGACGCGGACCGGCCGTCATGCACGACATCTGGGCCGCCCGTGACGCCTACGCCGAGGTCGTCGTCGGCGTCCGGGTGGCGGCGGACTGGGTCGACGACTGGCTGCACGATCCCGACGACCCCGAGGCGGTCCGGGTCGCCCTCACCCTGCTCGAGTCCCAGCGGCTGGCCATGGCCATGGAGACGTCGTGCGGCTGGTTCTTCGACGACATCGCCGGGATCGAGGCCATCATCGTGCTGCGCTACGCGGCGGCGGCCGTGGCCGAGCTGCACACCATCGACGAAGCGCTCCCGACGGCGCGCTTCGAGGACCTGCTCGCCGCGGCCGAGGGGAACCACGGCCGCACCGGTCTCGACGTCTGGAGGTTCGACGTCCCGGCGGCCACCACCGGCCAGGGCACGACGGCGCCGCCTCCGGGGGGATGGGCCCCCGTCGTGGGCACCGAGGACCTCGCCCGCGAGGCCGTGGTGGGCCTGCGTGCCGGGCACATGCCCGATGCCGTCCACCTCGCCGCCCTGCTCGAGCGCTTCGGCGTGGCCCCCCTCCCCTGACCGGCTCCCCCGGCCGGCTCCTT
>JBIKWW010000183.1:0-6956 GCA_044356125.1 Acidimicrobiia bacterium | reverse complement strand
CGCCATCAGGCGCCCGATGTTCCCGTCGGCCTTCATGCGCCCCTGCATCACGAGCACGTTCGGGTCGAGCTCACCCCGGAGCAGGGCGACGGCGTCGGCCCAGGTGACCGTGAAGGACACGTCGGGCGACTCGGCCCGCCCCGGCTCCTGGCGCACGAGGCGCCCGTCGACGAGCTGCTGCACGTAGTGCAGATCCCCGGACGGTGACCCGGTGACCTTGTAGGCCAGCAGGGCCGAGGCCCCCGGCCGGTCGGGCAGGGCCTCGGCGGCCAGGGCCACCACCGCGGCGTGCCACTCCGACGACAGGTAGGGGTGGGTGCCCACGGGCTCAGGCCACCGTCGCGGGGAGGCGGGAGCCGTCGAGGCGCACGCCGTCGAAGAGGTCGGCCTCCCAGGTGTCCCCGGAGACGGCGTCGCGCTCGGTGTGGTCACGGGCGCAGATGAAGTCGTCCCACGGCCAGGCCTCGGCGGCCACGTCGTCGGGCAGGCCGAACCACCAGGGCGACTCCGGGTCGATCTGGGTGGCGTGGGCGATCAGCGCGGCCTTGCGGACGCCGTAGTGGTGACGGACGTCGATGCGGGTGGTGATGCGGTGGTCGTGGCTCATGCGGTCGAGCCAGGCCTGGTCGTAGGGGCTCGGCCTGCCGATGCGCTGCCAGGCCTCGTGGAGGGCCAGGATCCGGCCCTTCGACCACGTCGAGTAGTAGAGCTTCAGGGGCTTCCAGGGCGCTCCGGCGTCGGGGTACCAGTCCGGATCGCCGGCCCGCTCGAAGGCGGGCACCGAGACGTCGTGGACCTTCACGTGGTCGGGATGGGGGTAGCCGCGCTGGTCGTCGCCGTAGGTGAGCACGACCTGTGGCCGCTCCTCGCGGATGAGCCGCACCAGACGCTCCACGGCCTCGTCGAACCGGGCCCGGTGGAAGGAGCGGGGATCGTCGTTCCCCGGTGAGTGCAGCATCCCGGAGTCCCGGTAGCCGAGCATCTCGACGCGGTGGAAGCCGATGATCCCGGCCGCCTCGTCGAGCTCCCGGCGGCGCACCTCGGCCAGGTTCTCGCGGATCCCGGGGCGGCGGAGCGCCGGGTTCACGATGTCGCCCAGCTCGCCCCCCGTGCAGCACACGAGCACGGTGCGGACCCCCTCGTCGGCGTAGCGACGGATGGTCCCCGCTCCCTTGGACGACTCGTCGTCGGGGTGGGCATGGACCGTCAGGATGCAGCGGCGCTCGGTTGGGGCGGGGCTCATGGCTGCGGTGACGCTAGTGGCCCGCCGGCCGAATCCCCGAAGGCGTGAAGGTCGTGACGAGCTCGAGGTGGTGCGTCCCCGGGAACAGGTCGAGCACGCGGGCCGTCCGGGGTTCGTAGCCGGCGTGGCGCAGGAGGGCCACGTCACGCGCCCCCGCCGCCGGGTCGCAGCTCACCAGCACGACGACGCCGGGCGCAGCGGCGACCACGGCGTCCACCCCGGCCCGGCCCAGCCCCGTGCGGGCGGGGTCGGCGATCATCACGGGCCCGGCGGGGTCGCCGGGCTCCGGGCGCCACTGCGCCGCGTCGATCTCCTCGACGGTCCCGATCACGCCGTGCCCGGGCAGGTCCTGCCCGGCGAGGTCCCGCCCGGCGAGGTTGACGGCGGCGAGGTCCCGCCCGGCGAGGTCCCGCCCGGCGAGGTTGACGGCGGCGAGGTTGACCGCGGCGTCACGGGCGGCCGAACGGGACCGCTCCACCACCACGACCCGGTCGGCGGGAACCGTGCAGGCGAAGAGCCCGACCCCGCCGTACAGGTCGACCAGCAGCCGGGGGCGACCGGCGAAGGCGACGACCGAGCGGCGAACGGTGTCGGCCAGCAGTGCGGCGGCCAGCGGGCCGCTCTGGAAGAACGACCCGATGCCGACCCGCAGGCGGACCCCGAGGACGTCCTCGTGAACGGTGCCCGAATCCCCGGCCGAATCCCCGGCCGCATCCCCGGTCGACCCATCTGGCCCATCGGGCCCACCGGAACGGTCGATCACGACGACCCCGGGGACACCACGCTCGACGCGCAGACGCCGGTGGTCGAAGGCGACGACGGTGCGACCGTCGGCGGTCCCGTGACGCAGCAGCACCTCGTCGACCCCGGCGGCGGGCCGGCCCGGTCGGCCCGGTCGGCCCGGTCGGTCCGGTCGGTCCGGTCGGTCCGGTCGGCCCGGGCGGTTCGTCGGGCCGGGGCGGTTCGTCGGGGCCAGGCGGAGGCCGGTCAGCACCGGGTGGAGCGCGGGGTGGGCGACGGGACAGGCGTCGACGGGCACGATGGCCGACGAGCGGGCCGCCCGGAGTCCGAGACGGCCGTCGGCGGCGACTGCGCACCGCAGCGTCGTGCGGTACCCCTCAGGGGCCACGGCGTCGACCTCGGGGTCGACGAGCGCCTCGGCGACGTCGCGGCCGAGACCACCCGTCCGGGCCAGCGCGTCGACGGCGATGGAGCGCTTCATGGCGGCGACGGCCGACGGCTCGGCGTGCAGCCAGTCACACCCGCCACAGCCCTCGAGGACCTTGGCGCACGGCGGCCGACGTCGCACGGGGGACGCCTGCAGCAGCTCGTCCACCGTGGCCCGGAGGACGCCACGCCCGGGAGTGACCATCCGCGCGCTGACGATCTCGCCGGGGAGCGCTCCCTCGATCAGGACGACGCGGCCGTCATCGAGTCGGGTGAGGCCCAGACCTCCGGCCACCACCGCCGCGATGCGGGCCTCGAACCGGTTCCCCTCGTCGGACTCCGCAGCCACGGCCGGAGCTTCCCACCGTCGGAGGACCGTCGGAGCGAGCCGGAGGACCGTCGGAGCGAGTCGGAGGACCGTCGGAGCGTCAGCCCGGCCGCCTGGCCAGCAGATCGGCCAGACGGGCCGGGTCGGGGTCCCTGGCCGGCGCGGCTCCGTTGCCGCCGTACAGCTCGGTCCGGATCACCCGGGTGAGCCCGGCGTGGGCGTCGGCCTGACGTTCGCGCCGCCGGTCGGACACCCGGTCGGACAGCGGATCGGACACCCGGTCGGACAGCAGATCGGGCACGGCAGGCCCAGGCGGAACAGCCCCGTCGGGCGTCCGACCCGCCAGTCGGAAGAGCCACCTGGTGAACTCCTCGGAGGGCAGCGGCGGGTTGATCACGTATCCCTGGACCCGGTCGGCGCCCAGGTTGCGCAGAGCGTGGAGCTGGGCCGGGGTCTCGGCTCCCTCGGCGACGACCTCGAGGCCCAGGTTGTGGCCGAGGTCGATGATGCTGCGGACGATGACCTCGTCCTGCTTGTTCGTCAGCATGTTGCGGACGAAGGAGGCATCGACCTTGATCTCGTCGATGGGGAGCTGCTGGAGCTGTGACAGCGAGGAGAATCCGGTGCCGAAGTCGTCCACGGCGATCTTCACGCCGAGGGCCCGGAAGGTGTTGAGCGCGGTGCGGGCCAGGGCGCGGTCGGCCATCACCTCGCGCTCGGTGATCTCGAGCACGATGAGATGGCCGGGGACCTCGTAGGTGTTCAGCAGCTCGTCGATGAACGTCGGGAGACCCTGGTCGAAGAAGTTGCGGACGCTCAGGTTGAGGGCGACGGCGAGCTCGAATCCGAGCTCACGCCACTGCGCCACCTGCTGCACGCCCTGCTCGATGACCCAGCGGGTGAGGGGTTGGATGAGGCCCGACACCTCGGAGAGCTCGATGAACTCGGCCGGGGTGAGCAGCCCGAAGTTGCGGTGCTGCCAGCGGATCAGGCCTTCCGTGCCGACCACGCGGCCCGTCCGCAGGTCGAGCTTGGGCTGGTGGAACAGGCGGAACTCACCCGACGCGATCGAGGCCCGCAGCTCGCCGAGGAGCTGCAGGCGCCGGACGTTGGTGCCGTCGTCCTCGGACTTGGCGAAGCAGTGCGTACGGCCGCTGTGCTTCGCCTCGTACATGGCCGCATCGGCGCGTCGGAGGAGCTCGGCCGGGTCCTCACCGTCGGCGGGGTACAGGGCGATGCCCGTGGACGCCCCGGCCTGGATCGTCATGTCGTCGATCGTGATCGGCGGCGCCAGGCAGGAGGCGACAGCCTCGGCGGTCCGCAGGGCCGCGGTGGCGTCGGCGCGTGACACACAGATGCCGAACTCGTCACCTCCGAGCCGGGCCACGATGGCCCGCTGGGGCACGTAGGCCGCCAGGCGTCCGGCGATGGCCTGGAGGAGCTGATCCCCGACGGCGTGCCCGAGCGTGTCGTTCACCTCCTTGAACCCGTTCAGGTCCAGCAGCAGCACCGCCACGCCGTGGTCGTGCTCGGCTGCTTCGGCCAGTCGGACCCGGAGCTGCTCGTTGAACAGCGCCCGGTTGGGCAGCCCCGTGAGCCCGTCGTACTGGGCCTGCTTGCGGACGGTGGCCTCGGCCTCCTGCTGACGGGTGACGTCGACGATCACGCCGCGCATGCGGACGGGACGCCCGCTGGCGTCGCGTTCCACGCGGATGTTGTCGCGCACGAAGATGACCTGTCCGTCCCCGCCGATCATGCGGAAGTCGATGGCGAAGTCCCGTTCGTTGGCGATGCCCTCGTAGCGGAGCCTCGCTTCCCGTTCGCGGTCCTCGGGGTGGACGTAGGAGCTCCACCGCTCGACGAGGGCACGCTGGTCGAGCCGGAGGAGATCGCGGCACTGGGGGCTCACCCAGGTCCGCCGCATGGCTGAGGGGTCGCCCTCCCACACGATCGCATCGAGGCCGGTGAGCAGATCGATGAACCGCTGCCGGCTCTCGCGCTCACGGCGGCGCACCCACTCCGAGACGAGGAAGACCGTCGGGAGGATGATGCACAGCATCACGATCAGCGCCAGATCGATCGCGACCCCCCGGGCGGCGACCAGGGCGGGGATGGCGGCGACCACGGCCAGCGCCGACATCATCGACGCGTACGTCCCGTAGAGGGCCGTGCCGATGGAGAACTGGCAGATCAGCAGCAGCACGAGGTAGCGCGACGCCCCGGGGACCGTCCCGAAGAGGAACAGGATCCCGGCAGCCTCCAGCCAGGCGACGCCCGAGGGGACCCGACCGGTCCGCCGGACGCTCACCTGCATCCCCACACCGAGCACCACCCCGACGACGAGGAGGTACAGCACGATGGGGTCGAGGGGACCCTCGGGAAGATGCGAGGCCGTGCTCGGGATGGCAAGGAAGGCCGCACCCATCGCCGAGAGCGCGACATGGCGCATCAGCAGCAGCCGAGCGAAGAACGCGCGCTCGCTCACCCCGAGATCGGACTCGAGTTGGAGCGCGACGGCACTCGGGTGCAGCACGCGACGCAGCGGCGACGATGCGTTCATGACCGTTCCGGAGAACCTCCCACGGAGGGTTCATCGGCGCACGGGCGAGGGGCCTTGACCTCCGAGTACCCGCCCGGCTGGTCAGCAGCTCAGTCGTTGGCCGTCATCGCGTCGAGGTACTCGGCGAACTTCTCCCGGGCGAGGCGCTGCCGGGTCGGCACGTGCTCGCTGGGAACGTCGTGGGCCTTGTAGTTCTTCAGCACCTGACGCGCCACCGTGACCTTGTGGACCTCGTCGGGGCCGTCGTAGATGCGGGCCGCCCGGGCCGAGCGGTACATGTGCTCGAGGGGCAGGTCGCAGGAGAACCCGAGTGAACCGTGGATCTGGATCGCGCGGTCGATCACGTTGTAGAGGACCGTGGCTCCGGCGTACTTGATCATGGCGATCTCGGTGCGTGCGGCGGGTGCCCCGACCTGGTCCATCCTCCAGGCGGCGTAGAGCGTGAGGAGCCGGGCCTGCGTCATCTCGGCCATGGAGTCGGCGATCCACTGCTGGATCATCTGCTTCTCGGCCAGCAGCGAGCCGTGCGTGTAGCGGGAGACCGCCCGCTCGCAGAGCATGTCGAAGGCCCGCCGCGACTGACCCAGCCACCGCATGGCGTGGTGGATGCGGCCCGGCCCGAGCCGCTTCTGGGCGAGCACGAAGCCGTCGCCCTCGTTGCCGACGATGTTCTCGTAGGGCACGCGCACGTCGGTGTAGATGACCTCGCTGTGGCCACCGAAGCCGGCCTGGGCGCCGTGGCTCATGCGGGAATGCGTGGTCGGATGCTCCATGGTGGGCACGTCGCGCAGGATGTTCACGCCCGGGGTGTTCGTCGGCACGATGATCATCGAGCTGCCCTGGTAGGGGTGGACGTCGGGGTTCGTCACGCACATGACGATCAGGAAGTCCGCCACGCTGGCGTTCGAGCTGAACCACTTGTGGCCGTTGATCACCCACTCGTCGCCGTCGCGCACGGCCCGGGTCCGCAGCAGGGTCGGGTCGGCCCCGGCACCGGGCTCGGTCATGGAGAAGCAGCTGCGCAGGCGGCCCTCGAGCAGCGGGTACAGCCACTGGTCCTTCTGCGCCTGGTTGCGCGACCCCAGGGCGATCAGCTCGGCGTTGCCCGAGTCGGGCGCGTTGTTGCCGAACACGGCCGGCGCGAAGCGGCACTGGCCCAGGATCTCGTGGAGGAGGCCGAGCTTGACCTGGCCCCATCCGCCGCCGCCGAGCTCGGGCTCGAGGTGGGCGGCCCACATGCCCTGGCGCTTCACCTCCTCCTGGAGCGGCCGCATGATGGCCCGGAGGGTCCGGTAGTCCAGCTCGTCGGAGATCCCCTCGATGGGGATCACCTCGTTCTTCACGAACTCCTGCGCCCAGTCCAGCTTCGCCTGGAACTCGGGCTCGGTCGAGAAATCCCATGCCATGTGCGCGTCTCCTGCTCGTCGCCCGGGATCACCCGGTCCCTCGGGCGGGACGATAGGCCAGGCCCTCCCGGGTGACCCAGAGCGCAGGGCCCGGTCGTGTCGGGCCCGGTCACGAGGGCCCGGTCGTGTCGGGCCCGGTCACGAGGGCCCGGTCGTGTCGGGCCCGGTCACGAGGGCCCGGTCGTGTCGGGCCCGGTCACGAGGGCCCGGTCACGAGGGCCCGGTCACGAGGGCAGGTCAGGCCGGCACCGT
>JBIKWW010000005.1:0-22473 GCA_044356125.1 Acidimicrobiia bacterium | reverse complement strand
TCGTACATGCGGGCGATCATCTGGGCCTCGGTGCGAGCGCGCTCGTCGGGGTCGGTGATGGCCTCGAGCTCCTTGCGGTAGCCGAGCCGCACCGCCCCCTCCAGGCCCATCCCGCCGAACTCGCTCGTCGGCCAGCCCACGATGAACCCCGGTGCCTGGAACGAACCCCCCGCCATGCCCTGGGCCCCCAGCCCGTACCCCTTGCGCAGCACCACGGTGAAGAACGGGACGGAGAGGCCGCCGGCGGTCACGAACATCCGGCTCACGTGACGCACCAGCGCCGCCTTCTCGGCCTCGGGCCCGACCATGAAGCCCGGCGTGTCGCACAGGAACAGCAGGGGGATGGCGAAGGCGTCGCAGAGCTGCATGAACCGGGCCGCCTTGTCGGCCTCCTCGGCGGCGATGGCACCACCGAGGTAGCGGGGATCGTTGGCGATCACGCCGAGGGGTCGGCCCTCGACACGGGCCAGCGCCGTGATCATCCCCTTGCCGAAGCCGGGGCGGAGCTCGAGGACGCTGCCCGTGTCGGCCAGCAGGTCCAGCGCGACCCGGATGTCGTACGCGCGCACACGGTTCTCGGGGATCACGTGCCGCAGCGCCCGCTGGTCGGCGCACTCCCAGGCGGGCAGGGTGCCCTGGAAGTACCCCAGATAGCGCTTGGCCGCGGCCACCGCGGCAGCCTCGTCCTCGACGGCGATGTCGACGACCCCGTTGGGGACCTGCACCGACATCGGCCCGATCGTGCGGGGGTCGTGGACCCCGAGGCCGCCGCCCTCGATCATCGCCGGTCCGCCCATGCCGATCGACGAGGTCCGGGTGGCGATGATGACGTCGCAGCACCCGAGCAGCGCGGCGTTGCCGGCGAAGCAGTACCCGTTGGTGATCCCGACCAGGGGGACCAGACCCGAGAGACGGGCGAATCGCCAGAAGGCCAGGCAGTCGAGTCCCGACACGCCCATCTGGTCCGTGTCGCCGGGTCGCCCGCCACCGCCCTCGGCGAACACGACGGTGGGCAGCTTCCACCGCTCGGCGAGATCGAAGAGGCGGTCCTTCTTGCGATGGTTGAGGGTGCCCTGGGTCCCCGCCAGCACCATGTAGTCGTAGGAGGCGACGACGCAGCGGGAGGCCTCGTCACCGAAGAGACCGGCGTTGACGGTGGCCAGGCCACCGACCATCCCGTCACCGGGGGTCCGGTCGATCAGGTCGGCGACGGTGCGGCGCTTGCGCTGGGCGGCGATGACGAGCGGGCCGTACTCCACGAGGCTGCCGGGGTCGACGAGATCGGCGACGTTCTCCCGGGCCGTGCGGGATCCGCCGGCATGACGCTTGGCGACGGCCTCGGGGCGGTGCTCGTCGAGTCCCTTGGCGTGACGGGCGATGACCGAGGCCAGATCGGGCCGGATGTGGTCGAGGTCGACCGTCGCCGTCGCCTCCGACGCCGTGCCGAGCGCGGTGTCCTCGGTGAGCACCACCAAGGCCGCCCCCTCGTCGACGGTGTCCCCCACCGACACCGTGACCGCCTGCACGACCCCGCCCACCGGGGCGAGCACGCCGTGCTGCATCTTCATGGCCTCGAGCACGGCGATCTCCTGGCCGGCCCGGACGGCGTCGCCCACCGCCACGGACACGGCGACCACCGTGCCGATCAGCGGGGCCGGCACCGCCACCTGCCCGGGCCCGGACCCGGTGGCAGGCGCTCCTGCTCCCGATGAGGTCGCTCCTGCTCCCGATGGAGAAGCTCCTGCCCCCACCGGAGAAGCTCCTGCTCCGGCGGCGGCAGCCCGGCTCCAGGCGTCGGCGACCGCTGCGGCGTCCGCGGCGAGGGCGGCGATGCGCTCGTCGAGGCGGGTCACGTGGAGCTGGTCGGGCCCGAGGAGCCCCTCGTCGGCGGCGATGGCGGCCAGCAGCGGGGCATTCGTCGCGACGCCGTCGATGCGGAGCAGGCCGAGGGCTTCGGCGGCCTTGACCCGGACGGCCGGCCAGCTCTGCGCCCGCACGACGAGCTTGGCGAGCAGCGAGTCGAAGCGGGGGTTGACCGACCACCCGGGGGCCACGCCGGTGTCGACCCGGATCCCGGGCCCCGCCGGCATGCTCAGCGCGCGTACGGTTCCGCCCGAGGGCCGGACGTTCCCGTCGGCGGTGATCGTCTCGGCGTTCACCCGCCACTGGGCGGCCCATCCCCGCAGCGGTGGGCGGGCCGTGAGCCCGAGGTCCGCGAGCGACTCACCCCCGGCGATGCGCAACTGGGCGACGACGATGTCGACCCCGGTGATCTCCTCGGTGACGGTGTGCTCGACCTGGAGACGGGCGTTGGCCTCGATGAACCAGAAGCCCGAGGGGCCGACGAGGAACTCGAAGGTCCCGGCGCTGCGGTAGCCGGTGGCGGCCGCCAGGGTGCGGGCCGCTGCCGCGATCCGCTCGCGGCCTTCCTCCGACAGTCCCGGCGCCGGAGCGATCTCCACGAGCTTCTGGTGGCGTCGCTGCACCGAGCAGTCGCGCTCACCGAGGTCGACGACCGCGATCCCGTCGCCGAGCACCTGGACCTCGATGTGGCGGACGTGGCGGAGGGCCTGTTCGGCGATCACGTCCCCGACCCCGAAGGCGGCCATGGCCTCCTCCCGGCAGCGCTGCAGCGCCACCGCCACCTCGGAGGGCTCGGCCACCACCCGCATCCCCCGGCCTCCCCCACCGGCGACCGCCTTGACGACGACCGGGCCCCCCACCGCGTCCATCAGCGCGCAGATCTCCTCGACCCCCGGGTTCAGGCCCGTCCCGGCGATCACCGGGACGCCGTTGGCGACGGCCAGCCCGCGCGACGCGTGCTTGTCCCCGAAGACCCGGAGCGTCGCCGGGGTGGGCCCGACGAAGACGATCCCGGCGGCCTCGCATGCGGCGGCCAGCTCGGCCCGCTCCGAGAGCAGGCCGTAACCGGGGTGCAGGGCATCGCACCCGGCCGCCTTGGCGGCGGCGACGACGGCGTCGACGTCGAGGTAGGCCGACGGACCGGTCCCGGCGAGGGCGACCGTCGCGGCCGCCCCGTTCAGCCACGGGGCCCCGGCGTCGTCGGCCGAATGGGGCAGCACCGTCGCCAGGCCCAGCTCGTCGGCGGCCCGGCGGACGCGCACGGCGATCTCGGCGCGATTGGCGACGAAGAGCCGGGTCGGCCCCCGACGGCTGGACACGGGGCTGGGCGACTCACGGCTGGACACGGGGCTGGGCGGCACCGGGTGAGTGTCGCGGCCGCCGCCGACGGGACGCCACTCCGAGCCGGAGCCGAGCCGGAGCCGAGCCGGAGCCGAGCCGGAGCCAGGGTCGGGCCGGGCCGTGCCAGCATGGCCGGGTGGAACCGACCAGGACCGACACGCTCTCCGGCGCCGCCGGCGTCACCATCCACCGGGCCGTCTGGGAACCGGTCGGCGCCCCGAAGGCGGTGGCGGTGGTGGCCCACGGCTTCGGTGAGCACGGGGGTCGCTACACGAACCTCGTCGAGCGCCTCGTGCCCGCCGGCTTCGCCGTGCACATCCCCGACCACCGGGGTCACGGCCGCTCCGGCGGCCACCGGGCCTACATCGACCGCCACACCTGGCTGCTCGACGATCTCGACCGCGTCTTCGAGCGGGTCGCCGTCGAGCACCCCGGTGTCCCGGTGGTGCTGATCGGCCACTCGATGGGCGCCAACATCGCCCTCGGCTCGGCCCTGCGCAACCAGGAGCGCCTGCGGGCCCTCGTGCTCAGCGGACCCGCCGTCACCACCCACGGGATACCACGCGCGCTGATCATCGCGGCCAAGGTCCTCGGCCGCGTCGCCCCCCGCCTCGGGGTGCAGCAGCTGTCCGCATCCGGGGTGAGCCGGGATCCGGCGGTCGTCGCCGCCTACGAGGCCGATCCCCTCGTCTTCCACGGCAAGATGCCGGCCGGCACCGGGGCGGCGATCATCACCAGCTCCGAGCGCTACGTGCGCGAACTGCCGTCGCTGAAGGTGCCGCTGCTCGTGGTGCACGGCTCGGCCGACCAGCTGGTGTCGGTCGAGTCCGGGCGCACCGCCCATGCGCTGGCCGGCTCGTCGGACAAGACGCTGCACGTCTACGACGGCCTCGCCCACGAGGTGTTCAACGAGCCCGAGCGCGGCCGTGTGCTCGACGACGTGATGGCCTGGCTGGACGCCCGGGTCTGACCCCGGTCCGGATCAGGTCCGGGGCACCCGCACGACGTCGACCGCCACATCCAGGCACTGGCTCGACGGCGGGCCGAACACCACCCCCCGGGCGGGGGCGACGTCGGTGTAGTCCCGACCCCATGCGACCGTGATGTGGCGGTCCTCGGCCAGGTAGCCGTTGGTGGGATCGGCATCGACCCAGCCGATGCCCGGCACGCACACCGACACCCAGGCGTGCGAGGCATCGGCCCCCACGAGCCGGGAGCGCCCCGGCGGCGGGTCCGTCTCGAGGTAGCCGCTCACGTAGCGGGCCGCCAGCCCGAGCGAGCGCAGCGCTCCGATGGCGAGATGGGCGAAGTCCTGGCACACGCCGCGGCGCTGCTCGAGGACCGTGAGCACGGGGGTGGACACCTCCGTCGCCGCCGTGTCGAACGCGAACTGCTCGAAGATGCGGCGGGTGAGCGAGCCCAACGCTTCGACCAGGCCGGCGCCCGGCGGGAACGAGGCGGCGGCGAACCCGGCCAGGGCCGGATCGACGGGGACGTCGGTCGACGGCATCGCCATCGCCACGGCCTCCTCCCCCAGTGTCCCGGCGCGGACGGCCTCGACGGCGTCCTCCCAGGCCACGTCCGCCGGTCGCCGCCGGTCCGGGTCGGAGGGGAGGAGCTCGACGGTGGAGCGGGCCTCCACCACCCACTCGGCGTGGGGCCGTTCGACGGCGAGGTAGAGGGCCGTGTTGCCGAAGGCATCGATGAACTCGTGACGCTCCGCCTCGGCCGGAGTCGACACCACCGACGCCTCCAGCACCCGCTGCGTGGGGGTGGAACGGGGGATCAGGTGGACGATCGACTGGCTGCTCGTCACCTCCGCCGAGTACCGGTACACGGTGCGGTGGAGCACCGAGAAGCGCACCGGGTCGGCGATCACCGGTGCACCGCCCGGACCCGCCGCCCGCGTCCGTCCACGCCACGGAACCAGGCCTGCGGCACGGCCTCGGCGACGGCCAGGACCGCCGGTCGCACGGCCAGCACCCGGTCGACCACCTCCGAGGCGGACCCGGCGGGAACGGCACAGGAGCGTCGGGCGTCGACCAGGCCCCGACGCAGCCCGGCGACCACGGACCTGTCGGGCAGGCGCCCGATCACGTGGTGGAGCGCGTCGATCTGGAAGGCCACCGCCCGGGGGTTGTCGGGGTCGGCCAGCAGGTTGGCGGCGACCGTGGCGAGCACGACGTGGCTGCGATGGCGGCGCCGGTAGGCGACGAGGGACTCGCACCCGGCCAGGAGGGTCTCGTAGAGGGGCTGCTCGGCGTCGGCGGGGACGTCGACGAGCATGGTCTCGACCAGGCCCAGGGCGAGCAGCGCCCGCTCCACCCGGCGCCCGACCTCCAGGAACCGCCAGCCCGGGCCGCGGACCACGCTGTCGGCCACCAGACCCGAGAACGCCGCCATCGACAGGCTCACGCGCTCGAGCGCCTCCAGCACGAGGGGGGGCCAGCCGTCGTCGGCGGCGGCCCGGGCCAGCTCGTCGGCAGCGGTCGTGGCATCGGTGGGCAGGGTGGCGATGGCCCGCCAGGTCGATCCCGACAGGAACTGGCGGACGGACCGGGCCCCGCCGACCAGGCGGCCGGCGGCGTCCCCGAGGGCCGCCGGCCGGTCACCCAGGGCGGCAGCGAGCTGGGCAGCGAGGCCGGCCGCCGGACCAGCCGCCGGACCAGCCGCCGGACCAGCCGCCGGACCAGCCGCCGGACCAGGTGGGGCACCCGGGCCGGGCCCGGCGGGCGGGGCCGCCGGGGCCAGCCCGCCCGAGATGGCCCGCACGCCGGCCGTCACCGCAGCGGCGAAGGCGCCGTCACCGAGATCGGCGGATCGGGGATCCTGCTCAAGGCGCTGGAGCACGACGGCGGCCACCCGGGCGACGGTGTCGACGCGCTCGGCGTTGCGGCCCATCCAGAACATGGCCTCGGCGGCCCGGGTCGGGATCGACCCGCCCAGGTCCACCTGCGGGAGCATCGTCGGGGGCACCGACGGTGGCTCGGCGACCACCACCGGGGCCCGGCGACCCTGCGCCCCGCCGACGATCCACACGTCCTTGCCCACGGCACTGGCCTGGCTGACCACCGGCACCGACGGGTCCAGGACCCGGCCGATCCCACCGTCCATGACCCGGACCCCTCGCGGGCCGTGCACGGAGAAGCACCGCAGCGCCACCACCCCGGGCACGAGCCGCCCCCCGGATTCGATGGGCGACGTGCCGAGGCGCACCTTGCGCTGGGCCACGACGCGGTGGGGCTCGGCGGTCACGAGCTGCCGCCAGCGTCGGGTCCCGGCGTCATCGAGGTCGTCGCCGAACACCGAACCGGCGCCCGACGGCGCCCCCGGACCCGTCCCGCCCGTGTCGTGCAGCACCCACCCGCCCGGATCGGCCAGCACGTCGGCACGGTGCTCCTGATCACCGCACCAGCGCGTCTCGACGTTCGCCAGCCGCAGCGGCTCGCCCAGGACCCGCTGGCACAGCGTCCCGAGGAAGGGCTGCAGGGCGAGGTGGCCGCCGAGGCCGCTGCCCACCGGGTTGGCCAGCCCGGCCAGGCCCCGCCGGGCCAGCGACAGGAGGCCCGGCACCCCGCCCGTCGAGCCCGGCACCTCCAGCGGGTCGGAGGCCCCCTCCTCGGTGCAGCGCAGGACACCGTCGATGGGCTCGAGCCCACCGAGCGAACGCAGGACCAGCCGGTGCCCGCTGACCGCCAGGTCGGCGTCCTCGGCCAGGTGGTAGCCGAGCTGGGTGGCGAGGATCGAGTGGTCGACGAAGCGCAGCGAGCCGGAGGCGGCCAGCACGACCGTGCGCGGGTTGGCCCTGCTGGCGGGAGCCACGGCGGCGACGGCGTCGCGCACGTCGGCCAGCCACGGCTCGACGGACCCGACGGCGAGCGTGCGCACGGCGTCACCCAGCAGCCGCGCCGACACCGACCGGTAGGCCAGGGCGTAGCCGATCCCGACCGGGACGTCGGTGTGGTCCACGAGGGCCAGGAACCTCCCGGAGGCGTCCCGCACGACGTCGGTGGCCGAGCGCACCAGCCAGTGGGCGACGTCGAGGCCGACGGCCGCCCGCACGAAGCCGCGGGCGCCCAGCACGGCGGCGGCCGGGAGCGTGCCGTCGGCGATGAGGTGGCGCGGGCCGTAGAGATCGGCGAGGACGGCGTCGAGGAGCAGGGCCCGCTGGGCCAGACCCTGGCGCAGGACCGCCCACTCGGCCGCCTCCACCACCACCGGCACGGGGTCGTAGCGGAACACCACCGACCCGGCGTCGCGCCCGGTGGGCTCGGCCACCAGGTGCCCGGCACCGGCCGAGAGCAGCGCCCGCTCGGCGTCGCGCTGCCACTGCCCGAGACGCCCGTCGGCCGCCGCGGTCCCCAGCAACCCGCCCAGCGAACCCCAGGCCGGCCGGGGGGCCCGGCCGGCGGTGAGGAGGTCGTCGTGGACGGCGGGGTCGGGTCGGTAACCGGCAGGCGTCATGGGATCGGTTGGCGGGCGGGAGCGCGCTCGACGCCCCCGGGGCGGGTCGGCGAGGCGGACACTCAGGCCGGACGGAAGTATGCAGCGCCGATACGGTCCGACAGACCCGCCAGCGCGAGCTGCACCCCGTCGAGCTCGGCCCGCAGCAGATCGGGCTGGACCTCGGCGGCCAGGGTCCCGGCCGGCTGGGCGCCCGGGCCCCGCTCGATCCGGGCGATGGCGCTGCCCACGGCGTCGGTGAGACGTTCGGGCCGGGGCAGGCGCACCACCGACGCCGCCACCTTCCCCAGACAGCAGCGGACCGAGCGGGGGAAGTCCCGGTCACGCAGCAGGAACTCCACGACCGGGGCCGCCTCGACGGGCTCGTGGCGGGTCCGGTGGTACATCTGCAGCGCGCTCAGCGAGCGCAGCACCCCGGCCCACTGGACGTCGGCCAGCTGCCCCTCCCCCGTCTCGAGCAGCGACACGGCCCGCACGTCGAGCACCCGGGTGGTCATGTCGGCCCGCTCGATCGTGCGGCCCAGGCGCAGCATCTCGTAGGCGTGGTCGGCGCTCATCACGCCACCGAGGATCCCGACGGCCCGCTGGGTCTCGGCGATCACCCGGGACAGGAACCGGTTGCGGCTGCGGCGGTCGACTCCCTCGTCGGCGTGGCTCGACACGTAGAGGTGCAGGTCGTTGACCGTCAGCCAGAAGTCCTGCGGGATCACCTCCCGGCACGTGCGCAGGTTCTCGCGGGCCCGCTCCACGCACCAGGCGATCGACGACGGGTTGGACTGGTCCGACACCAGGCCGGTGACGATGGCGATCTCGCTGTGGCGGCCCGGCAGGTCCCCCACCGAACCGCCCGTCACTGCGATGAGCGGCTCCCAGGTGAGCGGGACCGACACCGGGAAGTCGACGATGAGGTTGGTGTGCTCGCGCACGATCCGGGCCGTGTCCTCGGCCCGCTCCAGGTAGCGCGCCGCCCAGTAGAGATCCTCGGCGACCCGGGCGAGCAGCACCCCTAGACCCCTTCCAGCTCGACCACCCAGGTGTCCTTCGAGCCACCGCCCTGGGAGCTGTTGACCACCAGGCTCCCCTCGCGCATGGCGACCCGGGTGAGCCCACCGGTGGTGACGTAGTGACCGGCTCCCGACAGCACGAAGGGTCGCAGGTCGAGATGACGGGGGGCGAGCTCGCCGTCGCAGAGGGCGGGGGCCGTCGACAGGCTGAGGATGGGCTGGGCCACCCAGTTGCGGGGGTCGGCCCCGATGCGCCGGGCCGTCTCCTCGAGCTCCTCGGGCGTGGCCCGGTCGCCGATGGTCAGGCCGTAGCCCCCACTCTCGTTGGCCGGCTTCACCACGAGCTGGGCGAGGTGATCGAGCACGTACTCGCGCTCGTCGTCGTAGAGGCAGCGGTAGGTAGGCACGTTGGGCAGGATCGGCTCCTCGTCCAGGTAGTACCGGATGAAGTCGGGCACCCAGGCGTACACGGCCTTGTCGTCGGCCACGCCCGCTCCGGGGGCGTTGGCGATGGCCACGTTGCCGGCCTTCCAGGCCCGCATGAGGCCGGGCACCCCGAGGGTGGAGTCGGGCCGGAACACCTCGGGGTCGAGGAACAGGTCGTCGACGCGGCGGTACACGACGTCGACCGGGGCCAGCCCGTCGATGGTCCGCATGAAGAGGCGGTCCTCGGCGTCGACCACGAGGTCGCGGCCCTCCACCAGCGCCACCCCCATGCGCTGGGCCAGGAAGGAGTGCTCGAAGTAGGCCGAGTTGTAGACGCCCGGGGTGAGCACCACGATCGTCGGCCGCCGCCCGGTGCGCTCGAACAGGTCGTCGGGGGCCAGGGAGGCGAGCAGCTTGAACAGCTCCTCGGGGTAGGAGTCCACGGGCAGCACGCTCTGGCTGCGGAAGACGTCGGCGAAGGCCCGCTTGCTGATCAGCCGGTTCTGCAGCACGTAGCTGACACCCGACGGCACCCGCAGGTTGTCCTCGAGCACGTAGAAGCGGCCGTCGCGATCACGCACGAGGTCGGTGCCGCAGATGTGGGCCCACACGCCGAACTTGGGACGCATGCCCCGGCACTGGGGCCGGAAGTTCACCGAGTGCTCGAGCAGCTCGGCGGGGAAGACCCCGTCGGCCACCACCCGCTGCTCGTTGTACACGTCGTCGATGAAGGCGTTGAGGGCCCGCAGGCGCTGGATCAGACCCCGCTCGACGTCGCTCCACTCACGCGCCTCGATGATCCGGGGGACGATGTCCATGGGCCAGGCCCGATCGATGCCCATGCCGTCGTGGTACACGGTGAAGGTGATCCCGGCGGCGAGGATGTCGAGGTCGGCGAGGTCCTGGCGGGCCTGGATCTCGGCCATGCCGAGCTTGCGCAGGTGCGCCACGAGCGTGGCGGCGGCGGGGCGGGCCATGCCGTCCTCGTCGATGAGCTCGTCCCAGGCTCCCTGCATGGTCCGGATGTCGGCCATCGTCATGCCCCCAGGCTCCCGCCGGTTCGTTTCGGCGGTGTTTCGCCGTCGTGAAGGCTAGCCACGGGTCGGGCCGGCCAGCAGGTGCAGGTAGGCGACCCGGACGGCCATGACCGTGCGCAGCTCGTCGGACACGTCGGACGCGAACTCGGTTCGGTAGGTCTGGTCGGTGACCAGGTAGACGGTGAAGGCCAGCCCGCTGAAGGCGGCCAGGAACGCCGCCACCCGGAGGAGCTCCTCGGTGAGGGCGAAGCGCGACTCGCCGAGCGGGAACGACGCCAGCACGTGGGGGGGCGCCCCGATCCAGCTCGCGGCCGTGTCGGGGTGGACCGCCACCAGGCCGAGCAGCACGAAGAACGCGTACACGGCCAGGGCGACCAGGGTGATCTGCACGGCCTGGCTGGTGAGGGCCATGACGACGAGGTTGATGCGCTGGCCCCGGGTCGTGTCGGGCTCCACCGGGTCGCCGTCGGTGGGCAGGTCGATGACGCTCGCCGGGGTGGCGGCGACCGCCCCGCGGATCTCGGCCCAGGTCCCGAACTGCTCGACGCGTCGCACGTCCCCGGGCACCCGCGTCAGCAGGAACAGCCCGCCGATGAGCACGAACAGGCCCACCGTCGCCACCTGGGACGCACCGACCAGACGCGACGACATCTGCCAGGTCTCGCCGGTGAAGAAGATCGTCACCGTGATGAGCAGCAGCAGGGGCACGGCCCGGGAGCTGAGCTGGCCGAGCAGGGCGAGCTGGGCACCGAGGCGGCGCAGCACGTAGGCGGTGATGGCGACCAGCCCGTAGCTGGTCGCCAGGTAGACCGCGACGAGCAGGACCGTCCCCACCACGACGCTCATGACGGCACCGAGGAAGTTGCGCTCGAGGATGAACGACAGCACCGCCGGGGAGAGGCCCACGAAGGCGACCTCGTGGGGCCCGATCGTGTCGGGCGGAGCGAACGCCGACCGCCGACGCAGGGCGTTGGTGAGGACCCACAGGCCGATCACGGCGGCGGCTCCGGCCACGAAGGCGATGCCGCCGACGTCCTCGGAGAGCCCGACCTCGGCCACCAGCCCCGCCACCCAGAGGATCGCCAGCGCCGGGAAGGCACGGGTCCACACCCGGGTGGTCGCCCGGTAGCCGTCGATGAAGTGGGGGACGCCGCGCCGCAGGAACCACCGCTCGAGCTCGGCCCGGGCCCCGGACGACCCGGCTCCCGGCACCCCTGCTGATCCCGAACCCGATGCCACCACCCCGAGCCTAGGGACCGGCCGCCCGCCGAACCGGTTCGGGTCGCGGACCGGGGGGCTCCGTAGGATCCCCGCCCATGCGAGTCGAGACGATGCTGCCCCTGGGCAAGGTCGACCCGGGCCTGCGTGCCCCCGAGATCCCCCTCGACATCCGCACCGTCTTCGCCGAGGCCCGCCGGGTCGAGGAGCTCGGCTTCGACGGCCTCGTGGTCGAGGAGACCAAGGACGACCCCTTCCAGCTCCTCGCGCTCGCCGCCCAGGGCACCACCACGCTGGGGCTGGGCACCGCCGTCGCCATGGCCTTCCCCCGCAGCCCCTACGTGACGGCCATGGCCGCCTGGAGCCTCCAGCGCCTCTCCGGAGGCCGCCTCACCCTCGGCCTGGGGACGCAGGTCCGGGGCCACATCGTGCGCCGCTTCGGCATGCCGTGGTCGGCCCCGGGGCCGTGGCTGGCCGACACCATCACGGCCCTGCGGGGCATCTGGTCGTCGTGGCAGGAGCAGCGCCCCCTCGACGTGCAGACCGAGCACTACCGGCTCGACCTCACCGTGCCCCTCTTCGTACCGGCCCCCCTCGACCACCCCGACATCCCCATCCACGTGGCCGCCGTGAAGCCGGGGCTGTGCCGGGTCGCCGGCCGCCTGGCCGACGGGGTGCGGCCCCATCCCGTGTGCACACCCGCCTACATCAGCGAGGTGATGATGCCGGCGTGCCGGGCCGGGGCGGCGGCCGCCGGGCGCACCCTCGAGCGCTTCGAGGTGGCCCACAAGCCGCTGCTGGCGACCGCCCCCGATGAGCAGCGCCTGGCCGAGCGCGTCCGGGACGCGCGCGCCCGCATCGCCTTCTACCTCTCGACGCCCGCCTACCGGCCCGCGTTCGCCCACCACGGCTTCGAGGAGCAGTCCGTGCGGGCGGCGACGCTGTCGCGCGAGCAGCGCTGGGACGAGCTGCCGGGCCTCGTCGACGACGAGATGCTGCACACCTACGTCACCGTCGGCACCTGGGACCGCATCGGCGACCTGCTCGCCGAGCGCTTCGGCGGCGTGGTCACCTCCATGGAGTGCTCCCTGGCCGTCGCCTCGCCCGCCGATGAAGCTGCGCTCCACGCCATGATCGCCCGCCTGCACGCCGCCTGAGCCACCGTCACGGGTCGGGCCCGTCGGGCGCCTCGGGCCCGGTTCCGGTCAGGTGCCGGTGGGCGTGGTGGGCCGGACACAGCAGGCGCAGGTTCTCGAGGTCGGTCGGACCGCCGCGCTCCCAGTCCATCCGGTGGTCGGCGTCGGTCCGGTACCAGGGACGCCCGCACCCGCGCCAGGCGCAGTGGCCCCCGTCGCGGGCCACGAGCGCCAGCTTCTGCAGCGCCGAGGCGAACCGTCGGCTGCGACCGAAGCGGAGCACGGCGCCCTCCATCGACCGCACCGCGGCGTAGAGCTCGGTCCGGGCGTCGGCCACCAGCGCCGGGATCTCCTCGGCGGCGATCGGCTCACCGCCCGCCAGGTGCGCGGCCATGGTGGCCTCGTCGATGAGCACGATCACCCCCACCCGGCCGAGCCCGGATCCGTTCCCTGCCCCGGCCGGCCCCGCCCCGGCCGGCCCCGCCCCGACGACCGCCTCGACCAACGCGTCGGCCAGACGACGATCGCGCGGTTCGTCGCCGTGGCCGCCCGCCACCGGAGCCCGCTCCGGGTGGGCGGCCCGCCAGCGCTGGTCGCACCGGCGCTCGATCGCCGACCGGACCTGGTTCCCCACCACCGGGGGCAGGACCGCCCTCATCCCCACACACCCCTCGGCGGCCGGGAAGAACACCAGTGACCGGACCCGCTGCTGGCGCTCCCGCAGGCCGGCCCCGTCCGACGCCGCCACATGCGCCCGGACGCGCCGCCGGAACACGTCGACCGCCTCCACCGCGGCGTGCCCGAGCAGCGCCTCCGCCGCTTCCGGATCCGGCACCGCGGCCAGCAGCTCCACGTGGGCGGCGGTGACCTCCCCGGCCTCGAGCGCCATCCCGGCAGCGGGCACGCGCCCGATGACCGAGGCCGTCCGCGACACCGATCGAGCCTGGGCCTCCGACATCCCCGTGGCCCGGACGAGCGCCGCCTGGACGTCGCGCCCCGCCACCGACTCGACGCAGCGCACCAGGGCCGCCTCGGCAGCGTCGAGCGCGGCCCGGATCCGGCGGATCTCGACCAGACCGGCCCGGGCCGCCGCCGGGCACCAGCGGGCCGCATGGACTCGTGGGACGGCCAGATCGCGCCATGCCCGCAGATCCTCCGCTGCCCCCTCAGCCTGCTCCGGAACGGCCACCGCCATGGGGGTCAGGATACGGAGGGGGTCTGACAGGAACGCCGGGGCCAGGGCCGGGGCCGGAGCCGGGGCCGGGTGCGCCCAGCGATGCCCCCGCGGCGGCTGCGCCCGCCGCCCGGCCGCCGGCCAGGCATCCGTGCAGGAGGTAGCCGCCGGTCGGGGCCTCCCAGTCGAGCATCTCCCCACAGGCCCAGACCCCGGGCAGGCGGCGCAGCATGCCCGTCGGGTCGAGCTCGTCGCCGGCCACGCCACCTGCCGACGAGATCGCCCGGCGCAGGCCTCCCAGAGCCGTCACCGGCACCGGCACCGCCCCGATCAGGGCCACCAGTGCGGCCGCCGTTCCCGGCCGCTCCGCCCAACCACGGGCGAGCGCCTCATGCACCACTGCCGCCGCCCCTCCCGACACCCCGGACGCCACCAGCCGACGCGCCGTGCTGGCCCGCGGACCCGCCCGCTCGACCCTCCGGACCAGACCGCTGCGCCCGTCCACAGGAAGATCAGCGCGCATATCGATGTGGAGCACCGCCGGAAGTGCCCGCCGGATCTCCGGCCCCAGCGCGTAGACCGGCCCACCCTCGAGGCCGTCGGCCGTGATCACCAGTTCGCCCCGCACCCACCGTCCATCCGACGACGACGACACGGCCACGTTCTTGAGGGCCGCTCCCTCGTGGTGCTGCTTCAGGTGGTCGCTCCACCCGACCATCACGCCGACGTTCGCCGCCTCGAACCCGACGACCGACACGCCCAGCCTGCTCAGCAGCGGGACCCAGGCGGCGTCGGAACCGGTCGACGGCCACGACGCCCCACCCAGGGCCAGCACGACCGTAGGTGCGCTGATGATCTCGTCAGGATCGGAGACACCGACGCGCCAGCCACCGCCGTCCCCGCCGAGCGACACCAGACGCCGACCGGTCATCGCCCTCACACCGAGCGAGTCGAGCTCGCGCAGCCAGGCCCGCAGCAGCGGGGCCGCCCGCATGCCGACCGGGAAGACGCGACCCGTCGACCCCACGAAGGTGGCCACCCCGAGCCCGTCGCACCACGCCCGGACAGCGGCCGTGTCGAAGGCGTCGATCTGGGCGCGCACGACGTCGGCGGCACTCCCCCGCAGACGCGACCTCAGGACGTCATGGTCCTCGGCGTGCGTGAGGTTCAGCCCGCTGCGCCCGGCCAGCAGCAGCTTGCGGCCCAGGCTGCGACGCTGGTCCACGACCACGACACGGGCCCCGCCCCGGGCTGCCGTCCCGGCCGCCATCAGCCCGGCGGGCCCGCCCCCCACCACCACCACGTCCCGGCGGGGCATGCCCGGCACCGTCACGGACGCACCTCGCCGGCGGCCGCTCGTACCGGGGCCCCGACCTGCTCGCAGATGGCCCGGGCCGGGCACCCCTCGACGTGGTCGTTCACCATCCCGACGGCCTGCATGAGGGCGTACATCGTGGTGGGCCCGACGAAGCGGAGGCCGCGGCCCCGCAGCGCGGCGCTCAGGCGCTGCGACGCCGGCGTCGAGCCCATGGCCCGCAGCGACGCTGCGTCGCACACGGGAGGACGCTCGTGCGCGGGCGGGACGAACCGCCACAGCAGCGACGCCAGCGAGCCCTCGTGCGCCTGGATCTCCAGCACCCGGGCGGCGTTGCCGACGGCCGCCTCGATCTTGCCCCGGTGGCGCACGATCCCGGCGTCGCCGAGCAGCCGCTCGACGTCGGCGGGCCCGAAGGCGGCGACCACCGCCGGATCGAACCCGGCGAACGCGGCCCGGAACGCCGGCCGCTTGCGCAGGATGGTGATCCAGGCGAGCCCGGCCTGGAACCCCTCCAGACACAGGCGCTCGAACAGCCCCTGGTCGCTGGTGACCGGCCGGCCCCACTCGTCGTCGTGGTAGGCGCGGTAGAGCGGATCGTCGCCGGCCCACCAGCACCCGACGGTGCCGTCCGCCCGCCGCACCAGGCCGGCGGCGAGAGGCTGCTCCGTCACCGGCCCATGATGGCACCCGTCGACGGAAGCGCCCCGACCGGTTCACCGCCGGGACCCGGGAGCCACCTACCCTGGCCCCGGTGACCGAGCCCACGCACGCCTCCCCAGCCCGCCCCGACCGGGCCCGGCCGCTCCCCGTCGGCCTGGCCATGCTCGTGGAGTTCCTCACGTCCGCCTGCGTGCTGGTGCTCGAGATCGTCGCCGGGCGGCTGCTCGCGCCCTACGTCGGCGTCACCCTGGAGACCACGTCGGCGATCATCGGGACGGTCCTGGCCGGCATCGCCCTCGGGACCTGGCTCGGCGGCGTGCTGTCGGACCGCTTCGACCCCGGGACCGTCCTGCCCGTCGCCATCGTGCTCGGCGGCGCGTCGAGCTTCCTGATCCTGCCCGTCGTGCGGGGCATCGCCGCCAACACCGACCGGGGCCCGTCCAGCGCCGTGGTCCTGGCCGGCGTCGGGTTCCTGATCCCCGCCGTCGTGCTCTCGGCCGTCGGACCGCTGCTCATCCGCCAGCAGCTCACCAGCCTGCACACCGCCGGCACGACCGTCGCCCGGATCTCCGCCCTCGGCACCGTCGGGGCCATCGGCGGCTCCTTCATCACCGGCTTCTACCTGGTGGCGGAGTTCTCGACGACGGCGATCGTCAACGGCGTCGGCGGCTTCCTCGTGGTGATGGGCATCCTGGTGGCGCTGTGGGGCAGGCGACGTCCGGTCCGCGTGCTGGCCGTGCCGCTGGTGCTGACCGGAGGAGCGGGCTTCGCCGGGGCGACCAGCACCTCGGTGTGCCAGCGCGAGACGCCCTACGTGTGCGCCTCGGTGATCGTCGACGACGCCCGGCCGAACGGTCGCATCCTGGTCCTCGACGATCTGTGGCACTCCTACGTCGATCTCCGGGACCCGACCCACCTCGAGTTCGAGTACATCCAGGCGCTCGCCAGCACGGCCGACTCCATCGGCCGTCCGGGGGCACCGCTGCGGGCGCTGCACATCGGCGGCGGCGGGTTCACCATGCCGCGCTACATCGAAGCCACCCGCCCCGGTTCGACGAGCGTGATCCTCGAACGTGACCCCGACCTCGTCGACATCGGGCGAACCCGCCTCGGGTTCCGGCCCGGTCCCTCCATGCGCGTGGTGGTCGGTGACGCCCGGGTGACCCTGCTCGACCAGCCGACCGCCTCGTGGGACCTGGTGATCGGCGACGCGTTCGGCGGCGAGGCGGCCCCGTGGCACCTGGCGACCCGGGAGTTCCTGCAGGACATCCGGCGGGCGCTCGTCCCCGGTGGCGTGTACGCCATGAACATCATCGACTACCCGCCGCTCGAGTTCCTGCGGGCCGAGCTGCGGACGATCCGATCGGTGTTCGGCCACGCCGCGCTCATCAGCACCCGACCCGCGCTCGACGGGCAGACAGGCGCCAACTTCGTGATCGTCGCCTCCGACGAGCCCATCGACGCAGCGGCCATCAGGACGGCCCAGAGCGGGCGCAGCACCCCGCTCCAAGTCCTCGACGGCGACGCCGTCCTCGACCGCTTCCAGAACGGCTTCCCGGGCCGGGCCGTGCTCCTGACCGACGACTACGGCCCTGCCGACCAGCTCTTCCGGACCGGCTGACCGGACCCGACGGATCCCGTGGCGCAGGGGGCCTGACACACTGGACCCCATGGCCATCGTGCACCGCTTCGCCCTCGGGACGCCGTGGACGACCTTCGACCCGTTCCTGTTCTGCGTCCACCACGACGACCGCTATCCGGCCGGCAACGGCCGCCTGGCCCCCTCGGTGCCCACCACGGGGCGCTCGATCGGCAACGACTTCTCGGGACGCGACGGCTGGAGCATGTACCACGGCACCACCGTCCCCGGCTTCCCCCAGCACCCCCACCGGGGCTTCGAGACGGTCACCTTCGTCCGCCGGGGCCTCATCGACCACAGCGACTCGCTCGGGGCCGCCGCCCGCTACGGCGCCGGCGACGTGCAGTGGCTCACCGCGGGCGCCGGGATCGTCCACGCCGAGATGTTCCCGCTGCTGCGTGACGACGCCCCCAACCACGCCGAGCTCTTCCAGATCTGGCTCAACCTGCCCGCCGCCGACAAGATGTCCGAGCCCCGGTTCTCCATGCTCTGGGCCGAGGACATCCCCGTGGTCCGCCGGGCCGACGCCGAGGGCCGGGAGGTCGAGATCACCGTGGTGGCCGGCGCGCTGGAGGGGGCCGAGCCCCCGGCCGCCCCGCCCGCCTCCTGGGCGTCGCGCCCGGGATCCGACGTCGCCATCTGGCGGCTGGCCTTCGACGACGGCGCCGCCTGGACCATGCCCGCCGCTCCCGAGGGTGTGCTGCGCACGCTCTACGTGTTCGAGGGCGGCGAGCTGCACCTCGACGGCCCGGACGGCCTGAACGGCCCGGACGGCCCGGACGGCCCGGACGGCCCGGACGGCCCGGACGGCCCGGACGGCCCGGACGGCCCGGACGGGATCGTCCCCCTCGGCACGGGGGCGGTGCTCGACCCCTCGGCCCCCTGCCCCGTGCGGGCGGTGGCGTCGGCTCCCGCCGGGACCGTCACCGTGCTGGTCCTCCAGGGCCGGCCCATCGGCGAGCCCGTCGCCCAGTACGGGCCGTTCGTGATGAACGACCGCGCCGGCATCGTGCGCGCCTACGAGGACTATCAGCGGACGGGCTTCGGCGGCTGGCCCTGGCCCGTCGACGACCCGACCCACGGCCACGAGCCGGTCCGCTTCGCCCGGCACCGCGACGGGCGGGTCGAGCGCCCGCCGGCCGCCCTGCCCGGCCGCATCAGCTCCTGACGGCGCGCCGGATCCCCGAGGCCGTGATCGCTGCGGCCACGCCCGTGAGCAGGGCCACGACGAACGCCGCCCGGTAGCCCCCGACGGTCGCCTGCCCGCCACCGCCCAGATGGGCCACCGTCACCAGCACCTGTGTGCCGATGACGCTGGCCGACTGCACGACGAGCTGCTGGGCGGCGCCGATCACCCCGAGGCGGTGCTCGGGAACGGCGTTGGCCACCGACGTCGACAGCGACGGCGAGGCCATCCCCATGCCCAGCCCCGACACCCCGATGGCGACGACGAGCACGATGAGGGAACTGCCCGCCGGCGAGAGCGCCAGCATGCCCATCGAGAGCGCCAGCACCGCCAAGCCGGCCGTGGCGGTGAACCGCTCACCCGCCTTCACCGCCAGGATCCCGGCGAGCGGGGCGATCAGTGCGAACACGATCGGCCGGGCGATCGTCGCCCGGCCCGCCTCGGCCAGGGAGAGGCCGAAGCCGGGACGGCCGACCAGCAGGTCGTTGGCCAGGATGATCCCGGCCCCGGTGTAGGCGAACTGGGCCAGCACCTGGGCGCCGATCCCGAACGAGACGTTCCGGCGCCCCATGATGCGCAGGGGGATGAGCGGGAACGGGGCCCGGCGCTGCCAGCTCAGGAAGGTCCAGCCGGCCACGGGCACCACGGCGAAGCTGACCAGGACCCGCGTGTCGGTCCAGCCCCAGGCCGGGCCCCGGTTCACGCCCAGCAGCAGCCCCAGGGTGGCGCAGGCGAGCAGGACGGCACCCCGCCAGTCGAACGCCTCCACGGCCCGACGCTGCGTCTCGGGCAGCAGACGCCAGGCGAAGGACAGCGCGAACACGTAGCAGGGAACCTGGGCGACGAACATGGCCCGCCAGCCGAACGCCTCGACGATCGGCCCGCCGATCAGGACACCGAGCACGGGCGACCCGGCGCCGACGAGCGACCAGTAGCCCATCGCCCGCACCCGGTCCTCCCGGTCGAAGGCCTGGAAGATGAGGGCCAGCGAGGAGGGATTGAGCGACGCCGTCACCGCCGCCCCGGCCGCCCGGAAGGCGATCAGGCTGCCGACGTTCCACGACAGCGAGACGGCCACCGACGTGACGAGCCCGCCCGCCAGCCCGATGAGGTAGAGGCGGCGGTGCCCGATGAGGTCGCCCAGCTTGCCCAGCGCGGGGCCGCACACCGCTCCCGCCAGCGAGGGTGCGGTGAAGCTCCACAGGACCAGGCTGTCGGTCGTACCCAGGTCGATGGCGATGTCGTGGCGGGCCACCGACAGCAGCGTGAAGACCACGCCGGAGGCGAAGTTCCCGATGAGCACGACGGCCAGCACGAGCCACCGCAGCGGGAGCTGGCCCACCCGACCGGGGCCGGGGGACGCGTCGGTCACGTGATGAGCACCGACAGGAGATCGGCCCGGTCGTCGGTCCAGCCCCGCACGCCCGGTTCGGCCCGCACCGGGCTCCACACGGACCCCCGCAGCACGTCGAGGGCGGCGCGGTCCTCGGCGACGATGATCCAGTCCGACCCCGTCGTGCCCGCCTTCTCCTCCTCCTCGGTGGCCACGTGGTGTCCGGCGACGGCGGCCATGCCGAGATCGGCGGCGATGGCGGCGACGACCGGCTCCAGGTCGAGGTAGCGGTTGGAGATGTGCACGGCGAGCAGGCCACCGGGGGCGAGGCGCTGACGGTAGGTCTCGAACGCCTCCCGGGTCAGGAGATGGACGGGGATGGCGTCGGAGCTGAATGCGTCGAGGACGAGCACCTCGTAGCGACCCGTCGACGTCTCCAGGCGCCGGCGGCCGTCGCCGAGCACGACCGACACCGGGCCCTTGGCGTCGCGCAGGTAGGTGAACAGCGACGGATCCCGGGCGATGCGCACGATCAGCGGGTCGATCTCGTAGTACGTCAGCGAGTCGCCGCCCTCGAGATAGGAGGCGATGGTGCCCACGCCGAGCCCGACGGAGCCGACACGGCCCAGCGAACCCCGGGCCGACCGGACCGACGTCATCAGCTGCCCGAGCGGGCCGGTGGGCCCGTAGTAGCTGGTCGGCGTGGACCGTCGGGCCGGATCGACGAACTGGTAGCCGTGGATGGTGGTGCCGTGCACGAGCTGGTGGAGCTCGGGGCGGCCCTGCTCGTCGATGGTCTCCTCGACCCGGATGGCGCCGTAGAAGCCCCGCTCGTAGCGGATGGCGGCCGCGGTGGCGTCGCGTACCCCCATCGCGACCACGCAGGCGATCACGACGGCGCCGACCACACCGAGCCTCCGGATCATCAGCACGCACATGATCAGCGCGCAGATGAGTGCGAGACGCGCCGGATGTCCCGACAACCGACGCACGATGACGAAGGCGGCGATCCCGACGGGAACGGCGGCCGCGAGCTGCAGCGTCCAGTCACGACGCCCCCGGGGAAGGCCCACGAGCAGCGCCGCCGCGGTGAGCATGAGCGGGTACTCCAGGACCCGACGGAACAGGACGGGGGCGAGGAGGGCGTTGAAGGCCCCGCCCGCCACCCCACCCACCGAGAGGGCCACGTAGAACGACGTGAGCCGGTCGGCGGACGGGCGACGGTCGGCCAGATGCCCATGGCAGGCCAGGCCGGTGAAGAACAGGGCGGCGAGGTGGGGAACGAGCTTCTCGGGGAACCCGGCGTAGTCGACGAAGGTGGCGGTCGCCGCGGCGGCCACGCCGATGCCGGCGAGGCCGCGGCGCAACGACACGGGGACCGTCCGACGGGCGAAGGCGATGATGTAGGTGAGCAGGTACAGCCCGAGGGGGATCACCCACATGAGGGGGACCGATGCGACGTCGGTGGTGAGGTGGGTGGTGACGCCCAGGATCAGGCTGGACGGGACGAACGCCAGCGCCGCCCACGACCACCACTCCCACCGTCCGCCCCGGGCCGCAGCCACCGGCCCGGTCGGCTCCGCGGCCACCGCCGACCCGGTCGGCTCCGCGGCCACCGCCGACCCGGTCGGCTCCGCGGCCACCGCCGACCCGGCCGGCTCGACGGGCCCGTCGCGCTCGACGGCCACGGCGGGAGCCACCGGCTCGACCGGCTGAACGGGCTCCACCGGGCGCCGGCGATCGGGGCGGGCAAGGGCCACCACACCCACGCAGGCGACGAGGAACCCCACGTACGCCACCATCCACCAGCGGGCCTGGTCGCCCAGGCTGAAGGAGCGGTCCAGCCACAGGGGCACGGCCAGCAGGCCGGCGAAGCTGCCCACGTTGGAGATGGCGTAGAGGAAGTACGGGTCCGACGACGACCGGTGGGATCCGGCGCTGAACCAGCGCTGCACGAGCGGACCCGTGGTGGCCACGGCCAGGTACGGAGGGCCGACCACCAGGCACAGCACGCCGAGGAGCCACCACGACGGGTTGCCCGTCTCCGGTGGCGACCACGACGCCGGCACCGACACCGGCAGCACCAGCAGCCCGACACCCAGGATGGCCAGATGCGCCACCACCTGGGCCCGTGGGGACAGGCGGGTGGAGGTGAGATGGGTGACGAGGTAGCCGAGGAGCAGGGTGGCCTGGAAGAAGACGAGGGTCGTGTTCCAGACGGCCGCCCCGCCGCCCAGTCTCGGCAGCAGCTGGCGCGAGACGAGCGGCTGCACGGCGAAGCCCAGGGCGGCCCCGAGCAGCGTCGCCACCGCCGCCACCGCCACCAGCAGCCGGGCTCGCCCGGCCCCGACGACCCCTCCCCCCGTCGGCCCGCCGACCGTTGCCCCCGTCGGCCCGCCGACCGCTCCCCCCGTCGGCCCGCCGACCGTCTCCGTGGTACTCACCGCGGTCCTCCGTTCCGGGCGGCCGCCACCGGCTGCTCGGCCCCCACCTCGCCGATCGACACGAGCCGCAGCGTGGGGCCCCCGTCCTCCATGGCGGCGTCGAGGTCCACCGCCGCCGTGAAGCCCCAGTCGCGGTCCCCCTCGGGGTCGAGGAAGCGCTGGCGCACGACCCAGCGGCCGGGCTCCTCGTCGAGCACGAAGCAGGCCGACGAACGGGCGTCGGCATCGGT
>JBIKWW010000181.1:0-6984 GCA_044356125.1 Acidimicrobiia bacterium | reverse complement strand
CACCTCCATCACGTTCTTCTTCCTGACCCTGCCCGAGATGGCACCACCGGCGGAACGCCTCAGCAGCACGTTGGCGACGTTCGTGGTCGACGCCATCGTCGAGCCCACGTCATCACCGCGGCCCAGGCGCGGGCCAGGCGCGGCGAGGGCGGCTGAGCACGTCAGCTCACGCGGGAACGGGCACTGACGGGCACTGACGGGCACTGAGGGGCACTGACGGGCACTGACGGGCACTGCCCGACGACGACCGACGGCGGGCACGTGGTGGGTTCCCGCTCCGCCGGCGGGGGCCGGTGAGCACATCCGGCCGGTGAGCACATCCGGCCGGTGACCTCATCCGGCCAGTGACCTCAGCCGGCCGTGACCGGCAGGCAGTCGTTCCCACACGACCCCGGTTCGGCGGCGTGCCCGGCCGGGGCCGGGCGGTGCAGCACGGCCGTGGAAGGGGTGATCACGATCCCGCCGTCGTCGGCCAGCACGGCCCGGCCGTCGGCGATGAGGCTGTAGCCGCCGGGCTCGGCCGGGGGCCACAGCAGGCTCACGTCGGGGCGGGCGGCGGCGTTGCGGGCCGTCGTGCGGCCGGGCGCGGCGATCGTGAGGTCACCCCCGCTCCAGCCGGGCTGGACGGCGACGGCGTGGGGTCGCCCGTGGTCGCCGACGGTGAGCAGATAGGCGAAGGCGTGCCGGGCGGCAGCGGCCTGCAGATCGGCAGGAGCGACGGGGATCGACATCGGGCCATGTTCGCGCCGCCGGGCCACCACCGCGATCCCCGGGAGACCGATCCGTAGCCGCCGGACCCGGCTACCGTCGCTCACGTGTCGATGACCCTGCCCCGGACCCGCCCCGACGGCACCCCGTACCCCGTCCAGCTCGACGACGCCGACCTCCAGGCGCGGCTCGACCGTCTGTCCTTCGCCGTGCTGCGCCAGGCCGCCACGGAGCGCGCCGGCACCGGCGAGTACACCGACACCGAGACCACCGGCGTCTACCGCTGCAAGGCCTGCCGGGCCGAGCTGTTCCGCAGCGACGCCAAGTTCCACTCCGGCTGCGGGTGGCCGTCGTTCTACGAGCCCACCGCCGACGACGCCGTGGTGCTGCTCACCGACCATCTGCTCGGCTACCCGCGCACCGAGGTGCGATGTGCCACGTGCGGCTCCCACCTCGGGCACGTCTTCACCGGCGAGGGGTACCCCGTCCCCACCGACGAGCGCTGGTGCATCAACTCGGTGGCGCTGACCCTGGAGCCCCGCCAGCCCTGAGCACCCCGGCCCGGTTCAGCCTGGCCCGGTTGAGCCCGGCCCGGTTGAGCCTGGCCCGGGTCAGCCCGGGCGGCTCACCGGAAGCGGGGCGGAGCCGCCCGACGCTCCGGCGGTGAGAGCCGCCGTCGGGCTCCACGACGGGTCGCGGCCGAGGAACCCGACGAGACGCTCGAGGGCCGACGCCCCCCGATCGACGGGCACCTCGGGGCCGAACATCTGCGGGTTGCGGACGGAGTCGTCGACCCACATCTGCGCCCCCGCCAGGGCGGCCTCGGCCAGGTCGGGAACGATGGCCGGGTCGTGACCCATGGCCCGGGCCAGATCCCAGCCGTGGGTGAGGAGCTCGATCAGCTCGAAGCCCATCAGCTGGGCGCCCGTCGTCGGGCCCCACGGCATGTCGAAGGTGCGCTCGAGCATGCCCGGGGCACCGAAGCCGGCCAGCATGCGGTCGGCCGCGGTACGAAGGGCGGCGTCGCGGCCATGCGGGTCGCCGGGCACATCGGGGCCGGGGCCGAACAGCAGCGGCCGCCCCTCGGCGACGTCGGCGAACCCGCTGAGCCCACCGACGACGTGGCCCACGAGCTCACCGACGGGCATCGACGGGCACGGGGTGGGGCGGTTCAGATCGGCCGGGGTCACCGTCGCCACGATGGCCTCGAGCTGATCGACCGCCCGGGCGACCAGGGTCAGAAGAGCAGTGTCCATGGGCCCAGCATGGGACCGACGGCGCCGGGCCCGACAGGGTCCGAGGTCCCGCCCCCGGGCGCAGGGGACCCGACGGGCCAGCGAGGCGGCGGGCCCTGCGGGCCGGCGGATCAGCAGCGGATCAGGAGCCGATCAGCGGGCGCCCTGGCCGTCGTCGACCTTGACGACCGTCCCGGTGACGAACTCCGAGGAGGGAGCGACGAGATAGAGCAGGGTCGAGTCCATCTGCGCCGGGTCACCGATGCGCTTGCGGGGCAGCGACTGGGTGAAGTCGCCGATGCGCGACAGCATCCCGTCCATCATCTCCGAGGAGAAGGCCCCGGGCGCGATGCCGTTGACGTTGATGCCGAAGCGGGCCCACTCCACGGCGAGCGCCTCGGTCATCCGGTTCACCGCCGCCTTGGTGATCGAGTACAGCGCCGCTCCGGTGCCCGTGTAGTGGAACGCGCCCATGGAGGCGATGTTCACCATGCGGCCGGGGAGCTTGGCGTCGATGAGCCGCCGGGCCACCTCGCAGGACAGCACGTAGGGGCCGCGCAGGTTGGTGTCGAGCACCGCGTCGATGAGCTCGAGCGACATCTTGTGGGCGCGCTGGGCGTCGGGGATCCCGGCGTTGTTGACGAGGATCTGCACGGTCCCGAAGGCGGCCTCGGCGGCGTCGACGGCGGCCACGATCTGCGTTGCGTCGGTCATGTCGAGCTGGACGGGCACGCACTGGCCGCCCTGCTCGGCGATGAGGCGGGAGAGCTCCTCGAGGCGGTCGAGCCGCCGTCCGCAGGCGACCACCCGGGCTCCGGCGGCGGCGAGGGTCTGGGCGAAGCGCCACCCGAGCCCGGAAGAGGCTCCCGTGACGAGGGCGACCTGCCCGTCGAGCGTCCAGGCGTTGTTGGGGAGGGGGTACATGGGACAGAGGTTGCCCCAACCGACCGGGGCAACTCCCAACCGGACGTCCGGGCGCGATCGGGAGTCCGGTGCCGCCGCCCCGTATCGTCGGCACCATGGCTGCACCCCACACCAGCGATCACACCTGCTTCGCCGTCGACGTCGCCGACCACGTCGCCCACATCCGCATGATCCGCCCCGAGCGGGCCAACTCGATGATCCCGGCGTTCTGGCGGGAGCTGCCGGCCATCGTCAACGCCATCTCCGATGCGGGTGAGGCCCGGGTCATCGTGCTGTCGGCCGAGGGCCGCCACTTCTGCTCCGGGATGGACACCACGGTGTTCACCGGCACCGGCGGCCTCGCCTCGGGCGGTGGCGGTGGCGAGCCGGGGCCGAGCAGCGCCCGCCGTGCGGCGGGGTTCCGGGAGATGGCGCTGCACATGCAGGAGTCCTTCACGTGCTTCGAGCGGGCCCGGGTGCCGGTGATCTGCGCGGTCCAGGGTGCCTGTGTGGGCGGCGGGGTCGACATGATCACCGCCGCCGACCTCCGCTACGCCACCGCCGACGCCTTCTTCTGCATCCAGGAGATCAACATCGGCATGACGGCCGACGTCGGCACGCTCCAGCGCCTGCCCAAGCTGATCCCACCGGGGGTGGTGGCCGAGCTCGCCTACACGGGCCGGCGCATGCCCGCCGCCCGGGCCAGGGAGGTCGGTCTGGTCAACGAGGTGTACCCGGACCACGCCACCATGCTCGAGGTGGTCCTCGGCACGGCCGCCGAGATCGCCTCGAAGAGCCCCTTGGCCGTCTACGGCACGAAGCGCACGATGGCCTATGCCCGGGAGCACTCGGTCGCCGACGGCCTGGACCACATCGCCACCTGGAACGCCTCCATGCTCGACCCCGCCGACATGGCGGAGGCGTTCCGGGCCAAGGCCGAGCAGCGCCCGCCCGTGTACCGACCACTGGGCCCCGTCGGGCGCTGAACCCCCGGTGACACGCGGCTGAACCCCGCGGTCCCAGGTGCCGAGCGGGCCAGTTCCCGGTATCGTCCCTGCATGCCGCCGGTCCTCAGGGTCTCCGACACCCCCGCACGGCCCCGGCGCGCCCCCCGGACCGACGGCCCCTCGGGCGGCCCCGCGGTCCTGCTCACGGCTCGCCCGATCCCCGGGGGCTGACCGGGAACCACCGATGCGGGTGCTCGTGACGGACTGCAGCTGCACACCCCGATCCCTCGCCGCGAGCGCCCGACGCACGCGGACCACGGCCCGCTCCTCCCACCCGGGAGGTGGGTCCTGATGGGCTCGCTGGTGTCGCTGGTGATGACCGACATCGTCGATTCCACGCGCCGCTGGAACTCGGCCGAAGGGGCCATGGCCGCCGATCTCGAACACCACGACCGTCTCCTCGCCGACGTGGTCGGGGCCACCGGCGGTCGGGTCTTCAAACACACCGGCGACGGCATGATCGCCGTCTTCGACGACCCCGTCGCCGCCGTCACCGCCGCCGCAGGCATCCAGCGCAGCATGGGCGACACCGCCTGGCAACACCCCGACGGGTTGCGGGTGCGCGCCGCCGTGCACACCGGCGTCGTCTACCCCCGAGACGGCGACCTCTTCGGCACCGCCGTCAACAAACTCGCCCGCATCCTCGCCACCTGCCCACCCGGAGCCGTCCACGTCTCCGGCGCCACCACCGCCCTGCTCACCGACCGGGCCCCCGAAGGCCTCACCCTCCAAGCCATCGGCCCCGTCACCCTCCCCGGTTTCGCCACCCCCGAACCCGTCCACACCCTCACCGGCCCCGGACTCACCTCGGTCAGCACGCCGACACCAACGACCGCAGCAGCACCAGCGCGAACCGGCCTGCCCCCGATCCACGACGAGCTCATCGGACGCGCCGACGAACTGGCCGCCATCTGGGACGCCATCGGACGCTCCCAACTGGTCACCCTGGTGGGAGTCGGTGGCATGGGCAAGACCCGCCTCGCCCTCGAAGTCGCCGCCGGACACCACGACACCGCCTGGTGGATCGACCTGGCCAACGCCACCAGCGCCGACGCCGTCATCGCCGTGGCCATGGCCGCCGTCGACGCCCGCGAAACCCCCGGCCGCACACCCCTCCAAGCCCTCTGCGACCGCTTCGCCACCACCCACGGCCTCGTCGTCGTCGACAACTGCGAACACGTCCACAGCGCCGCCCGCACCCTCATCGACGCCCTCCGCACCACCGCCCCGGCGATCACCATCGTCGCCACCAGCCGCGAAGCCCTCGGCCTACGCGGCGAACACCTCCAACCCATCGGATCACTCCCGGGAGCTGACGGCACAGCACTGTTCACCGAACGGGCCCTAGCCGTACGCCCCGACCTCGACACCGACACCAACACCACCGTCATCGAACGCATCTGCACCCGCCTCGACGGCATCCCCCTCGCCATCGAACTCGCCGCCGCCCGATGCCGCTCCATGACCCCCACCGAGATCGACACCCGCCTCGGCGAACGCTTCCGGCTCCTACGCGGCGGACGCGACGGCGCCGAACGACACCGCACCCTCCAAGCCGCCGTCGCCTGGTCCTACGGACTGCTCGACGAAGCCGAACGGAACCTGTTCGACCAACTCGCCGTGTTCGCCGGCGGCACCCTCATCGACGGCATCGAAGCCGTCACCGGCCTCGACGACATCGACGCCCTCGACATCATCGACCGCCTCGTCGCCCGCTCCATGGTCGTCGCCACCACCACCCCCCTCGGCACCCGCTACCACCAACTCGAAACCCTCCGCCAGTACGCCGAAGACCGCCTCATCGACGCCGGCACCATCACCGACACCCAGAACCGACACCTCGCCTGGATCGAGCGACTGGCCGCCGGGCTGGCCAGGGCCCGCGGCGTCGATGCCGAAGCGGCCGCCTTCGTCCGCCTCGCCGCCGACCTCGACAACCTGCGCACGGCGGTCAACCACGCCGTCGGCCGCGGCCACCTCCCGGTCGCTCAGAACGTGGTCGCCATGATCGGGCTCTCCGCCTACTACTCGGGGGCATTGGAGGTCCTGGACTGGGTTCCCCGACCCCCCGACGGCACGGAATGGACACCCGTCACCGCCTGGTGTGCGGCACTGCAGGTGATGGTCGACGCCCAGCGGGGGCGTGGGTTCAGGCGGGCGGCGGACGTGGACGACGTTCCTTCCTGGTACGACGTCGCCTTCACGCCGGTGAAGACCGCGTTCGTCTTCACGCACTCCATCTGCGGGGGCGACTGGCGGGTGGCCCTGGAGTTGCTCGATCGGTGCGAGGTGTCGGGTGAGGGGGAGGCCATCACCCTCGACAGCCAGCGTTTGTTGGCCACCCACTTCCGCGAGCAGACCTCGCCGCTCGACGACGCCGGCATCGAGCAGGTCGTGGCGTTGGCGGCGGCCGCAACCGAGCGGGCCCGGCGGTCCGGGTCCGCCGTGATCCAGGCCAACCTGGCCATCAACTGCGCCCTGGCACTCGGCCTGGCGCGGCCGGTGCTGGCGTCCGCGTACGCCCAGGACGGGCTCGACCTCGCCAACCGCCTCGGAACGCCGCTGCTCGGGGACTACGCCGCCGTGTCACTGGCCATGACCACGAGGGCGTCCGACATGAGCGACGGCATCCTCGCGGCCCTGCGCGACCGGGCCCGGTCGGCGTTCGACACGAACCAGCCGTTCCTGGCCGGGTCCCTCCTGTGGGCGGCCTCGCCGGCCATCGGCCGACGTGAGCCGGACGTCGTCCGCCGCTTCTTGACGACATGGCGACGGGAGGTCGGCTCTCCCGGGATGCGCTTCCTGGAAGCGACCATGTCGTACACCGACGGCGCGGGCGGCGACGAGACCGAGCTGTCGCTCAGAGCCTCGATCACGGAGATGCTCGACGCCCTCGACCGCCTCATCGCCGAGCCCGGGTCCGGTGCGGGAACGGCCGACGCAGTCGGGACGGCACGACCCGAAGCGGCTGACGGGGCCCGGTGAGCGGCGCGGTGCCCGGCGCCTGGGACACACCGCCGTCACGGGGCCAGACTCGGGGCCATGGACCCGCAGACCTACGAGACCCTGCTCGTCGACGTCGACGCCGACGGGGTCGCCGTCGTGACGCTCAACCGGCCCGAGCGGATGAA
>JBIKWW010000004.1:0-22584 GCA_044356125.1 Acidimicrobiia bacterium | reverse complement strand
GGGGTGGCGGTCCAGGCGCACGCAGCCGTCGTCGGTGATCAGCACCTGCGTCTCCAGCTTCACCGACTCGCCCTCGCCGTCGAGGGCCATGAGGGTCTCCACGCACAGCGTCATGCCCGGCTCCAGGGTGCCCGACGGCGGCACGAACGGGCCCGTGCCGTAGCTCGGGTGGGTGGGAATGGAGGGCCACTCGTCGGCCAGGCCGACGCCGTGGAGGGCCAGTCCGTAGTTGCGCGCCACGAAGCGGTCCGGGATCCGCCAGCTCTTCTCGTTGAACTCGGCCCAGCTGAGCCCCGGGGTGAGCAGGGCCGTGTTGTGCTCGATCTGCTCCAGGGCCAGGCCGTACAGGTCGCGCTGGGCGGGCGTGGGTGGCGTGTGGCCGATCGTCCAGGTGCGGGAGAGGTCGGCGCAGTAGCCGTAGGGGCCGATCATGTCGCAGTCGACGGCGAGCAGCTCGCCGGCCCGGGTCACCCGGTGCGACGCCTCCTGGTACCAGGGGTTGGTTCGCGGGCCCGACGACAGCAGGCGCGTCTCGATGTACTCGCCGCCGTAGCGGATGTTCTCGTGGTGCAGCTCGGCCCAGATCTCCAGCTCCGTGCGCCCGGGCTCGGAGCGGCGCTTCATGCGCTCGAGAGCCGACTCGCAGACCCTCACGGACCACAACATGAGCTCGATCTCGTCGGGCGACTTGACCACCCGGGCCTGCTCGATGATCTCGCGGCCCTCCACCACCTCCACGCCCCGGGCCCGCAGGGCGTCGAGGCCCGGGGGCTCGATGGTGTCGACGGCCAGGCGCATGCTGCCGCCGCCGTGCTCGCGCAGCAGTTCGACGATCTCGTCGGCCCAGCGCGCCGCCCGGCGCTCCACGTCGCCGCCGTAGAGGTAGACGAACGCCGTCCCCACCCGCGCCTCGTCGACCACCGACGACTCCCGGGCGACGATGTCGGAGCCCTTGTAGGCGAAGTCGAACGTGGGCCCGTCGGTGAACACGACGCCGTAGTGCGACGCGTTGTGGAACATCCACACGGGCATGTTGGCGACGTCGAGCGCGTAGCGGATGTCGACAGGATCGAACAGCAGCGCAGCCGCGCAGTCGGCCGCGGCCAGGCCTTCGCGCAGCCTCCCCAGGCGGTAGCGGCGGGCCCGGTCGAGCGTCTCGGGCGACACGGGGCTGGGCAACGGGTGGTCAGCCGTGAGCAGGTCGAGGTGATCGACGTCCCAGACCGGCATCCAGCGGCGCATGACGGGAGTCTAGGGGGCGTTAGCTTCCAGGCCCATGACGACCCCGTACCGGTCTCCCCGCACCGTCGCCGTCGCCGTCGGGCGGCCCGAGGGGCCGGGCGACCCCCTGAACGTGCCCATCACCCTGGCCTCCAACTTCCGGGGCAGTTCGGACTACACCCGCACCAACGGGACCCCCAACTGGATTGCGTTCGAGGAGGCCGTGGGGGCACTGGAGGGCGGCCGGGCGGTGTCGTTCGCCAGCGGGATGGCGGCTGCCGCCGGAGCCCTCCACGCGTTCATGCCCCGGGTTCTGGTCCTGCCCCGGGTCAGCTACCTCGGCGTGCGGTCGCTGGTCGGCCAGCTCGTGGCCGGGGGCCGGATGGAGGTCCGTCCCGTCGACGTGACCGACACCGACGCCGTGCTGGCGGCGTCCGAAGGTGCCGATCTCGTGTGGCTGGAGTCGCCCACCAACCCCACCCTCGACGAGGCCGATCTGCCCCGCCTCTGCGCCGAGTTGCGCCGCCGTGGCCTGCCCACCGTCGTCGACTCGACCTTCGCCACCCCGCTCGGGCAGCGTCCCCTGGAGCTCGGGGCCACGGTGGTGCTCCACTCGGCGACGAAGTTCATCGCCGGGCACAGCGATCTGCTCATGGGAGTCCTGGTCACCGGCGACGACGACGTCCACGAGAAGATCTTCAGCGCGCGCATGTTCGCGGGGGCCACGCCCGGGGCCCTGGAGTCGTTCCTCGCCCTGCGGGGCCTGCGCACCCTCCCGCTGCGGTTCGAGGCCGCGTCACGCAGCGCCGGGGAGCTGGCCGAGCGGCTCCGTCGTCATCCGGCGGTGGCCGACGTGCGCCAGGTCGGCCCGATGATGGCCGTGGTGATGGCGGGAGGGGCGCCGGTGGCCGACGCCGTGTGCGGGCACGTCCGCCTGTGGGTCCCCGCCACCAGTCTGGGCGGGGTGGAGACCACCCTGGAGCGGCGCCAGAAGCTGGCCGGCGACGCCCACGTCGATCCCGGGCTGCTGCGGGTCAGCGTGGGCATCGAGGATCTCGAGGACCTGTGGGACGACATCAGCCAGGCCATCAGCCAGGCCATCGCCTGATCGCCGCCTGATCGCCGCCTGATCGCCGCCTGATCGCCGCCTGAGCCCGCTGGGTCCGCCCCGGACCCGGGTCGGGACGGTCCGGCTGTGCCAGGCTCGCCGCCATGGCGTACCGCAGCGTGACGGGATGGTGCTGGCCCCAGTCGGTCCGGCCGGGCGGCCGCGTGGCGCTGCACCTCTCCTCGCCGGGCGGGCGGCCGGTCGCCGTCGAGGTCGCCCGGGTCGGGCGTCGCCGCGAGGTCGTGTGGTCGGCGACGGTGGAGGCGGCCGACCACGACACGCCGCCCGACGCTCCCGAGCACGGGTGCCGGTGGCCGGCCGCCGCCACGATCGACGTCGGGGCCGACTGGACCAGCGGCTACCACGAGGTCGTGCTGCGCGTCGAGATCGACGGGCGGCCCCGCACCGACCACGCCTTCTTCGTGGTGGGCCCCCGGCCCGACTCCTCGGCCACCATCCTGATGGCGCTGGCCACCAACACCTGGCACGCGTACAACGACTTCGGCGGGCGCAACCTCTACACCGGCGCCACGCAGTCGTCCCTGCAGCGGCCCATGGCCCGGGGTTACCTGGCCAAGCCGGCGGGCGCCGGGCGCCGCGTCACGACCCTCCATCCACCGGACCCGGAGATGAACACCCACGTGGGCTACCTCCGTCGCCACCACCTGTCGGGCTATGCCGGGTCGGCCGGCTGGCCCGACTGGGAGCAGCCGTTCCTGGCCTGGGCCGAGCGCGAGGGGTACGCCATCGACGTGTGCACCAACGCCGATCTCCACGAGGACCCGGCGCTGCTCGGCCGCTACCGGCTGCTGCTGTCGGTCGGCCACGACGAGTACTGGTCGGCGGGGATGCGCGACGCCGTCGAGGCCCACATCGCCGGGGGTGGCCATGCCGCCTTCCTCTCGGGCAACACGGCGTTCTGGCAGGTCCGCCTGGAGGACGTCACGCCGGCCGGGCCGCACGGAACCATGGTCGGCTACAAGGGGCGCTTCCGTGACGACCCGGTGTTCGGGACCGACCGGCAGGCCGAGCTCACCACGATCTGGTCCGATGCGCTCCTGGGCCGCCCGGAGAACCGGATGACGGGGGTCAGCTTCGTCCACGGCGGCTACCACCGCATCGGTCGGAGGGTCACCAACGGGGCCGGGGCCTACACCGTCCACCGCCCCGACCACTGGCTGTTCGAGGGCACCGACCTGGGCTACGGCGACCTGCTGGGGGCGGCGTCGACGGTGGTGGGCTACGAGTGCGACGGCTGCGAGCTCACCCTGCGCGACGGGCTCCCCGTGCCCACCCACGCCGACGGGACCCCGGAGAGCTTCGTGGTCCTGGCCACGGCGCCCGCCGCCCACTTCACCCGGGAGACGGCCACCCGCCCCCCGCGGCCCGACGAGCCCTCCGAGATCGAGTTCATCGCCTCGCGCGTGTTCGCCACCCGCGATCCCGCCGCCGTCGCCCGCATCGCCGCCGGGCATGCCGTGCTCGGCTCGTGGACCTCCCCGGGCGGCGGAACGGTGGTGACCACGGGCTGCACCGACTGGGCGCACGGCCTCACCGGCCGCGATCCGGCGGTGGAGCGCATCACCGCCAACATCCTCGACCGCCTGGGACGCCGATAGCCGACTCTGGGTCCGGCGGGCCGTGCGTCGCTAAGGTCGGCCGCGAACCCGACTGTCGAGGGACCGGCTCGTCCGGACCCCGACCCGACGAAAGGATCACCCGTGCCTGGTGGTGCGCTCAAGAGCTCGAGCATGGAGGACTTCGACCTGCGGATGTCGGACAAGGTCCGGCCGCTGTACGAGGCGGTGAAGGCCTTCATCCGCGACGAGGTGGACCCGATCACCGAGGAGTTCCACCGCCTCGGTGAGAACCGCGCCGATCGCTGGAGCTGGGGAGCGGGCCAGCTCGAACTGCTCGACGGGGTCAAGGCCAAGGCCCGGTCCCAGGGACTGTGGAACTTCTTCCTCCCCGACGCCGAGACCGGTGAGGGCCTGAGCAACCTCGACTACGCCTACATCGCCAACGAGCTGGGCAAGAACCGGCTGGCCTCGGAGTGCCTCAACTGCTCGGCGCCCGACACCGGCAACATGGAGGTCCTCGAGCGGGTCGGTACGCCGGCCCAGAAGCACCAGTGGCTGGAGCCGCTGCTGCGCGGCGAGATCCGTTCCGCCTACGCCATGACGGAGCCCGGCGTGATGAGCTCCGACGCCAAGCAGATCCAGACCCGCGCCGTGCTCGACGGCGACGAGTGGCTCATCAACGGCGAGAAGTTCTACATCTCCGGAGCCGGTGACCCCCGCTGCAAGATCATGATCACCATGGTCCGCACCAACCCCGATGCGGACACCTACAAGCAGCAGTCCCAGATCCTCGTGCCGATCGACACGCCCGGTGTCGAGATCGTCGGCCCGATGTACGTCTTCGGTGCCGACGACGCCCCCCACGGCCACATGCACATCCGCTTCAACGACGTGCGGGTGCCCAAGGAGAACATCCTCCTCGGCGAGGGACGCGGCTTCGAGATCTCCCAGATGCGCCTCGGGCCGGGCCGCATCCACCACTGCATGCGCTCCATCGGCTCGGCCGAGAAGGCCATCGAGATGATGGTCGACCGTGGCCTGTCCCGGGAGGGCTTCGGCAAGAAGCTCGTGAACCTGGGCAAGAACATGGAGGTCATCTCCCGCGCCCGCATCGAGGTCGAGGCCATGCGCCTGATGGTGCTGCGGGCCGCCAAGGCCATGGACACCCTGGGCAACGCCGAGGCCCGGGTGTGGGTCAGCGCCGTCAAGGCCATGGTCCCGGAGAAGTGCTGCGACATCATCAACGAGGCCATCCAGATGCACGGTGCCGCCGGCATCTCGCAGTGGTTCCCCCTCGCCGACATGTGGCACAGCCAGCGCACCCTGCGCCTGGCCGACGGGCCCGACGAGGTGCACCACCAGGTCGTCGCCCGGGCCGAGGTGAAGAACCGCCAGTCCGAGCGGGCCGAGCACCCCGACGTCGCCCCGCACCTGGCCCGCGGCCAGGCCTTCACCGGGCCCTGAGGCCCGGCCGGGTTCCTCCCGGCTGAAGCTCCACGCTGTTCAGGTCGCTCCCCGCACCGGGTCATGGTGCGGGGAGCTGCCGTTCAACGGACCGTCGCGCTCCAGCGCCCGGCCCGCTGCGTGACCTCCACGTCGACGTCGAACGCCTCCGACACCACTGCCGAGCGGAGCACGTCGGTGATCGCGCCCTGGGCCAGCGAACGGCCGGCCCGGAGCACGAGGGCGTGGGTCATGGCCGCCGGGATCTCCTCCAGGTGGTGGGTGACGAGCACCATGCCGGGCACGTCGGCGCCCGTCGCCACCTGGCCCATGCGGGCCACGAGCCGCTCGCGGGCACCGAGGTCGAGGCCCGCTGCGGGCTCGTCGAGCACGAGCAGCTCGGCGCGGCCCATGAGCGTGCGGGCCAGCAGCACCTGTTGTCGCTCGCCCTCGCTCAGCACCCCGAAGCGGCGGTCGGCGACGTGGGCGAACCCGGCGGCGGCGAGCAGGTCACGGGCGCGGGCCCGGTCGGCGTCGTCGTAGCGGTGCCACCACGGTTCCAGCGCGGCGTAGCGGGCCGTCATCACCACGTCGAGGGCGGTGATCTCGGGCCGCAGCAGCTTGGCGAACGAGGCGCTGACCACGCCGATACGGGTGCGCAGCGCCCGCCAGTCGACGCCGTGGCCGAGGCGTCCGCCGAGCAGGACCAGCTCCCCTTCGGAGGGGTGCAGCCACCCGGTGACGAGCTGCACGAGGGTGCTCTTGCCCGATCCGTTGGGCCCGAGCACGACCCAGCGCTCGCCGGGGGCGACGGTCAGGTCGAGGTCGCGCAGGGCCCAGGTCGCCCGGCCGTCGTGGGACACCGAAACGCCCCGCAGCTCGACGAGCGGGACACCGGGGGCACCAGGGGAGGGGGCCCCGGTAGGCGTGCTCACTGGGCCGCCAGCTCGGCCGCCTCGCGGGCGTCGGGGTCGATGTCGTTCACGCCGTGGAGCTCGATCACGACCCGGTCGAGCGCCCCGGTGAAGGGGAACGGGGCGCGGTAGTCGCCGACGGCGACGAGGCGGTCGCAGCCGACGTCCATCCCTTCGAAGGACACCCGCCCGCGCAAGGTGGCCGGGTAGGTCATCCGGGCCACCTCCCGGCCGTCGATCAGCAGCCGCCCGGTGCCGGGGCCCCCTCTGACCGTGTGGGTGAACTCATATGCACACTGATGATTACCGGGGGGCACCGGATCGGGCGAGCGCAGCACGTGGTGCGTGCCGAGGTAGTTGTAGTCGTGCACCAGACGGCCATCGGGGGCGAAGTACAGCGACAGGCCCGAGTTGGAGTCGCCGGCCGCCAGCAGCACGCCCGAGGCGCCACCGTCGGGAACGCCCAGGAAGGCCGTGGCCGTGTAGGACGTGCCGATCAGCTCGGGGGCCGAGTCGGTCGGGATGTGGGCCGAACCCGGCCACAGCTCGAAGCGGGACCGCCCCTGCATGTGCACGTTGTGGGCCCCGGCGAAGCGGCTCGGGCGCCCGTCGAGGGGCAGCACGTGGTGCCGGGCCGCTTCGATCCACCAGCGCTGCACGAGCTCGTGCAGGCGGGCCGGCTCGGCGGCGGCCAGGTCGTGGAGCTCGTTGGGGTCGGTGTCGAGGTGGTACAGCTCCCAGCGGTCCTCGTCGAAGCTGGTGCCGCGCTCGTGGAAGGCGACGGCCTTCCAGCCGTCGTGCCAGATCCCGCGGTGGCCGAGCATCTCGAAGTACTGCGTGCGCTTCCGCGTGGGCGTGTCGGAGGCAGCCGCGGCGAAGCTGTAGCGGAGGCTCGTGCCCTCGATGGGCTGCTGCTGGACCCCCTTGAGCACCTCGGGCGCCGTCACCCCGACGGCCTCCAGGATCGTCGGCGTCAGATCGCTCACGTGGTGGAACTGGGACCGCACACCTCCGCGTGCGGCAGCGTCGATGCCCGCCGGCCAGTGGACCACGAGCGGGTCGCGCACGCCTCCGCCGTGGGTGTTCTGCTTGTAGCGCTTGAAGGGGGTGTTGCCGGCCATCGCCCAGCCCCACGGGTAGTTGTTGTTGAGGTGCTCCTCGCCGATGGCGTCGAGGTGGGGGAGCGATGACCCGAGGTCGTCGCGGACCTGGTTGAAGTACCGGGACGCGTTCACCGTGCCCAGAGGCGAGCCCTCCTGGCTGGCACCGTTGTCGGCCAGCACCATGAGCAGGGTGTCGTCGAGCAGCCCGCGGTGCTCCAGGAAGGCGACGAGGCGGCCGATCTCGCGGTCGGTGTGCTCGAGCATCCCGGCGTAGGCGGCCTGCAGCCGCACGGCGAGGCGACGGGCGTCGTCGGACAGATCCGCCCACGCCCGCACCCCCGCGTTGCGTTCGGGGAGCTCCGTGCCCGGAGGGATCAGGCCCAGCTCGATCTGGCGGGCCAGTCGCTCCTCGCGGGTGACGTCCCAGCCCTTCTCGAAGACCGGCTCGTAGCGGTCGATGAACTCGCGGGCGACGTGGTGCGGCGCGTGGCAGGCCCCGAAGGCCAGGTAGAGCAGGAAGGGCTTGCCGTTGACGGCGCTCTGCTGGTCGGTGATGAACCGGATCGACTGGTCGACGAGGTCCTCGGTCAGGTGGTAGCCGGGCCGTTCGGGGACCTCGATGTGGTGGTTGTCCTCGGTCAGCTCGGGCTTCCACTGGTTCGTCTCGCCCTCCATGAAGCCGTAGTAGCGGTCGAAGCCGCGCTGCAGGGGCCACTCGTCGAAGGGCCCGGCCATCGAGATCTCGCTGCCCGGGGCGAGATGCCACTTGCCGACGGCGAAGGTGTTGTACCCGTGGGGGTGCAGCATCTCGGCCACGGTGGCGGCACTGTGGGCGATGCGGCCGCGGTGGCCGGGGTAGCCGAGATCCCAGTTGGCCAGCCCGCCCATGCCGACGGAGTGGTGGTTGCGGCCGGTGAGCAGCGCCGCCCGCGTCGGCGAGCACAGCGCGGTGGTGTGGAAGTTGGCGTAGCGCAGGCCGTTGGCGGCCAGGCGGTCGATGTGGGGGGTGGCGATCTCCGAGCCGTAGCAGCCGAAGTCGGAGAAGCCGACGTCGTCGAAGAGGATGACCACCACGTTGGGGGCTCCGGCCGGGGGGCGCGGCGGGTCGGGCCAGTGCGGGGAGGAGTCGGCGTCGTAGCGGCCGATGGTGCCGGCGAAGGCGCGGGCGAGCGAGCTGTCCGACACGTGGTTCCCCCTGGTCCGATGCGGTCGTGGTGGATCGGGTCCGCCACCGACGGTATCCGACGCGTCACGGCGGCCCGGAGGCCGGGCCCGGGTTCAGGGGCCGGGGGTGCGGGTCATGCGGTCGGGGTCCGGGTCATGCGGACCGGGGTCCGTGCCCCCAGCGCCCGGACCGCCAGGCGGGCCCCCTCCTCGAGGTGCTCCCGCCAGAGCGTCTCGGCGGCGTCGGCATCGCCGGCCTGGATCAGACGGAGCACCTCGGCGTGGTGGCTGACGCTGTTGCGCACCATCGCCGCCGGACGCCGCAGCCGCTGCACCGTGGCACGGTTCTGGACCTCGATCAGCTCCAGCACCAGCCTCCCGAACGTGGCCAGCGTCCGGTTGCCGGCCAGCTCCACGAGCTGTTCGTGGAAGGTGGCGGCGGCCTCGGCGAAGGCCAGCGGATCGTCGGTGAGGCGCACCTCCTGCGCGTGGAGCTCCCGCAGCCGGGCGATCGCCGCCCGCGGGCGCTTCTGGGCCAGCATCCGCACGGCGGCCGGTTCGATGAGGGCCCGGGCCTGGAGCAGGTCGGCGGTGGTGGTCCCCTGGAGCTCGAGGTGCACCGAGACCTGCCGGGCCAGCGCACCGACATCGGGCAGCCGGACCCGTGGCCCCCCTCCCAGCCCGGGTCGGACGACCACCAGGCCCTCGCTCTCGAGGATCCGGATGGCGCTGCGGGCCGTCGGCCGCGACACCCCGTACTCCTCCATGATCCCCGACTCGTTGGGCAGCGGGTCGCCCTCCTGGAACTCGCCCCGGGCGATGCGTTCACGGAGGTGGTCGGAGACGACGGCCGAGGCCTTCGCCGGGGTCGGGGTGACTGCTCGGGTGGTCATGTGTCGCAGTCCTCCGGGGCGGCTGGCGGGTTCGGGTCGGGGTTCGGGGGTTCGGGTTCGGGCACCGCTCAGGCGGCTGCCGCCAGGGACCGGTAGACGGCCCGGAGGAGCGTGTGGGCCCGGTCGTCGCCGACGGTTCCCTCGCCCATGCGGTTCATCACGTAGGCCATGGTGAAGCCGGCGTCCACATCGTTCACCACGAGCGACCCACCCCAGCCGCCCCAGTAGCAGACCCGGGGATTGGGGGCGATGGGGGCCCGGGGCGAGTTGAGCCCGTAGCCCACGCCGAAGGTGACGCCCACGCCGAGCACGAGGTCGCGTCCCGCCGCCTGGGTGTCGAAGATCCGCTCGATGGTGGCGGGAGGGAGGAGATCCACGCCCCGCGCCGAACCGCCGGCGGACACGGCGCACTGGGCGAGGGCCACGCTGCGGGCGTTGCCATGGCCGCCGGCGGCGGGGATCTCGGCCCGGCGCCAGGCGGTGTCCCACGACTGCTCGGCCCGCAGGCGGGGATTGGAGGACCGGGCGGCGACGGACCCGCCGGACGGGCCCGATGAGCCGGCCGAGCCCGATGAGCCAGCCGAGCTGCCCCCGAAGTCGAGCGGGGGAGCGGGGATCACCAGCGCGATGCGGTGATCGTGCTCGGGCCCCGTGCCGATGTGGAAGTCCGCCCCCATCGGGCCGGCGATCTCCTCGGCGAAGAAGCGGCCCACGCTGCGCCCGTCGACCCGCCGGACGACCTCGCCCACCAGGTTGCCCTGGGTCAGGCCGTGGTAGCCGGACTTCGAGCCCGGCTCCCACCAGGGCGCCTGGGCCGCCAGCCGGGCGCAGGCGTCGTCCCAGTCGTAGATGGCCTCGGGGGCGAGGCGGCCCTCCCAGGCCGGCAACCCGGCGGTGTGGGCGAGCAGGTGGCGCACCAGCACGCCCTCCTTGCCCGCCTGGGCGAACTCGGGCCAGTAGCGGGCCACCGGGGCGTCGACGTCGACCAGGCCCCGCCCGGCCAGCACGAGCAGGGCCAGGCAGCTCATCGTCTTGGTGGTCGACCAGACGTTGATGATGGTGTCGCGCTCCCACGGCGTGGCGCGGGCCTCGTCGACGTGGCCACCCCAGAGGTCGACGACCAGCTCACCCCGTTCGACGACGGCCACCGACGCGCCCACGTCGCCGTGTTCGTCGAAGCAGGCGGCGAACGCGTCCAGCACCGGTCCGAACCGCCGGTCGTGGGTTCCATCGATGAGCACCATGCCCCGATCCTGTCCGACCCGGCACCGCCGGGCCGCATCCGGGCTCCCCGGGGCCGGACGGGAGCGGGCGGCGGCGTTCACTCCGGGGGCGGCATCACGCAGGGTTGGCCGGCGTAGAGCCCGATGCTGTTCGCCGTCCGCCCGTCGGGTCCCTCCTCCAGCAGCTCGACGAGGATCTGGGCCGTCTGCTCGGGGCGCATCCAGGTGGCCAGGTACGCCGGGTCGGGCTCGCGCCCGAGGAAGCCCCGCAGCATCTCGGTGTCGGTCGCTCCCATGCAGATGTTGTTCACCCGGATCCGCTTGGACCGCAGCGACCGCGCCCAGTCGAAGGTGAGTCCGTTGAGCGCCCACTTCGATGCGTTGTAGACGTCCATGCCGCCATGGCCGTGGTGGCGGTCGCAGCCCGGCCCCGGCTTCACGTGGTCGGTCGAGATGTTGACGATGTCGCCGCCGCCGCCGTCGGCCATCACCGGTGCCACCGCCCGGCCGAACAGGAAGGCGCCCTTGGTGTTGCTGCCGAAGACCCGGTCGAACTGCTCCGATGCGCCTTCGAACCCGCTCAGCGCATGCGTCGGCGCCACCTCCCCGGCGTTGTTGACGAGGATGTCGATGCGACCGTGGGCGGCGACCGTGGAGCTCACGACGGCCTGCACGTGATCGGGGTCGGCGACGTCGCCGACGATGGCGGTGGCGCCGATCGCCGCGGCGGCGTCGAGCACCTCGATCCGTCGGTCGGTCATGACGACGGCACATCCTTCGGCGGCCAGGCGCCTGGCGAAGGCCAACCCGATCCCCTGTGCCGCCCCCGTCACGATGGCGATCCGACCCGCCAGCTGTCCCATGGCGTCTCCTCACGTCCGGCCCGGTGGCGCCATCGTGGCCCACCTGGGCCCACCGGGGCCACCCGTGCCACTCGTGCCGTACCCGGCCCGCGTCAGCCGCGCTCGCTGAGGTCGTACTCGGCCAGGTAGTAGGGGTGCTCGGGGTCGAAGGTGGTGAGGGGTCGGGCCTCCGCGACGCGCCCGATGGGCCGCACCTGCGACCCGCTGCGCCCCGACCGGGCGTCGCCCAGCGTGTGCCGCGCCGCCTCGGCGGCCGCCTCCAGACGGGACACGACGTCGGGATGGTCGGCGGCCACGTCGGTGGTCTCACCGATGTCGGACACCAGGTCGTAGAGGGCGCTCAGCTCGCGGCCCCGCTTGGCGAAGTGCAGCTTGAAGCGGCGGTCCCGCACCGCCTCGAGGTCGTTCATCCAGTAGTAGAGGAACACCTCGCGGGGCGACGCCGCCGTCTCGTCGAACCACACGGCGGAGAGGTCACGCCCGTCGATGACGCGGTCGTCGGGCACGGTCGCCCCGCAGAGCCCGGCGAGGGTCGGATGGAGATCCATCGCCGTCGCCAGCTCGGAGCTGACCCGTCCGGCCCGGATGCGGCCTGGCCAGCGCACGATGCCCGGCACGCGCAGGCCCCCCTCCCAAGTCCCGCCCTTGCTTCCCCGCAACGGTCCGTTGCTGCCGCCCAGAGGGGTCCCGTCGCCCCCCACCGGGGCGGGACGGTCCCCGAGGGACCCGTTGTCGCTCGTGAACACCACGATGGTGTCGTCCTCCAACCCGAGGGAGCGCAGCTCGCGCAGGATCACGCTCGTCGCCCAGTCGATGGACTCCACTGCGGCCCCGTAGCGACCGTTGCGGGACTGCCGCAGGAACCGCTCCTGCACGTAGATCGGGAGATGGACGTACAGGTGGGCGAGGTAGAGGAAGAAGGGCTCGTGGCGGACGCTGCGCATGAACCGGACGGCCTCGGCGACGTAGCGCTCGGTCAGCGACGCCTGATCGGGCTGCTGCTCGATGACCTCACCGTCGATGACGAGCGGCAGCGGGGGCACGTCAGGATAGAAGGCGGGCCGGTCCACCTGGCGCCCCATGTCGTTGGAGTACGGCAGCCCGAACCAGTGCTCGAAGCCGTGGTTCGTGGGCCAGAAGTCGGGCTGGTCCCCGCAGTGCCACTTGCCGATCATCTGCGTCCGGTACCCGGCCTCGCCGAGCAGACGGGCGATGGTCACCTCCGTATCGGGAAGCCCCACGGCCTGGCCGGGGAACAGGACGGGGAGGCCCTCGAAGGAACCGAAGCCGAACCGCGGCGGGTAGCAGCCCGTCATCAGCGCACCCCTCGACGCCGAGCAGACCGGCGAGGCGGCGTAGAACGCCTCGAAGCGCAGCCCCTCGGCGGCCAGTCCGTCGATGGCCGGGGTGGCGTTGCGCTCCGAGCCGTAGCAGCCGAGATCGCCCCAGCCGAGGTCGTCGCAGTTGATCAGCACGACGTTCGGCCGGGGATCGGCGCGGCGGTTCGGTCGGGGATCGGTCCGGGGCACGGGGCGATGCTGGCACGCCGGACGCCACCGGTCCCGGGCCCGATCCCGGGACGGGGTTGCTCCCGACGGCCGCCCGGGGCCACGATCACCGGATGCAACTGTCGGGGAGCACGGCGATCGTCGGCGTCGGGGAGACGGACTACGTACGCGGCGCGTCGGTGTCCGGTTCGGACCTGATCGTGCAGGCGTCGGCCGAGGCGATCTTCGACGCCGGACTGCGGCCGGGCGACATCGACGCCATCATCGTGCCCGGCAACATGCTGAGCAACGAGGAGATCGCCGCCAACCTGGGCGTGCGCGACGTGCGCTACTCGGTGACCGTGCAGATGGGCGGGGCCAGTCCGACGGCCTCGCTGCAGTCGGCGGCGATGGCCATCGCCTGTGGGGTGGCCGACACGGTGCTCGTGGCCTTCGGCTGGGAGGGCTTCTCGGCCTTCCAGCGAAGCCGCCGCACCGGCCCGCAGCGCCAGAACGGCCAGGCGCCCTTCGCCGAGGTGAGCCGCATGTGGTACGCCCCCTACGGCATCCGCACCGCCGCCCAGTGGTACTCCTTCTACCTGAACCGCTACGTGCGCCTCCACGGCGTGCAACCCGAGGACGCCGCGCCGATCGCCCTGGGCGCCCGCCGTCACGCCCACCTCAACGACAAGGCCCTCATGCGCGGTCGGCCCATGACCCTCGAGGACTACCTGGCCTCGCCCTTGATCGCCGAGCCGCTGCGCAAGTTCGACTGCTGCCTGGAGACCGACTGCGCCGCCGCCCTGGTGCTCACGTCGGCGGAGCGGGCCCGCGACCTCCCCCACACCCCGGTCATCTGGCTCGGTGGTGCCGAGGGCCATCCCTATCCGGCCGACGACATCACCAACCGGCCCGACATCTTGAAGCTCGGTCTGCACAGCGCCGCTCCGACCGCCTTCGCCATGGCCGGGGTGAAGCCCACCGACATGGACGTGCTCGAGATCTACGACTGCTTCACCTACGTCGTGATGATGGAGCTGGAGGCCCTCGGCTTCGCCGAGCCCGGCGGGGCCAAGGAGTTCATCGCCAACGGCAACATCGAGCTCGGCGGCCGCTATCCCATGAACACCCACGGCGGCCTGCTCAGCCAGGGCCACAACTGGGGCATGAACCACATCATCGAGGCCACCCGCCAGCTCCGCCACACGGCCGGCGCCGCCCAGGTGCCCGACGCCGAGCTGGCCCTCGTGACGGGCTACGGCGACCTCGGTGACGGCAGCATCGCCATCCTGGGGAGGGACCGGTGAACCAGCCCGCGACGTCCAAGTACGTCCCCCGACCCCAGGGTCTCGACGCCGAGTTCCACCGACTCGCCGTCGCCACCGGGAAGGTGCACGTGCAACGGTGCGAGGCCTGCGGCCACCACCAGCACCCGCCCCGGCGCTTCTGCGTGTCGTGCTCGTCACGCCAGCTGGGTTTCGTGCCCACGGCGAACCGGGGCCACGTGTACTCGTGGGTCGTGTCGCACTTCACCGTCGACACCGGCTGGGTCGCCGACGTGCCCTACACGACCGTGCTCGTGGAGCTCGACGAGGGCCCGCGGGTGGTGGGCGCGTTCAGTGGGGATCCCTCGATGCTGTCGATCGGCATGCCGGTCGGGATCCGCCCCGAGCCGCGCAACGACGACGTGGTGTTCCTCTGGGTCGACGGCTGAACGGAGCCCGTTCCGCCGGGCTTTCCCAGGAGCCGGTCTCCTCAGTAGCCGGCCTTCTCAGTCGCCGGCCTTCTCAGTGGCCGGCCAGCCCCAGCTCGCGACGCACGATCCGGGTGCCGGCGACCATGGCGTGGAGCTTGCCCCGGGCGCGGTCGCGCGGGATGTACTTCATCCCGCAGTCGGGGGCGACGGCGAGCCGCTCGACGGGGACGTGGCGCAGACCGGCGCGCACCCGGTCGGCCACGGTCGCAGGTGACTCGACGTGCTCGTCGCGCAGGTCGATGACGCCGAGGTGGATGCGCTTGCCGGCCAGGTCGGCGAGCACGCCGAGGTCGAGTCGGGGCTGGGCCGCCTCGACGGACACGTCGGTCACCGAGGAGCCGGCCAGTTCGGCCAGGAAGCGGTAGCGGTCCGCCTTGTCGGCCACATGGATGCCGTACCCGAAGCAGATGTGCAGCATCGTCGGCCCGGGCGCGTCGCGCAGCGCCCGGTCGATGGCGGCGATGGCGTAGGACCTCGCCGCCTCCGGGCGGGCCTCCAGGTAGGGCTCGTCGATCTGGACGATGTCGGCCCCGGCTGCGAAGAGGTCGAGCACCTCCTCGTTGACGGCCGCGGCGTAGGCCATGGCCAGGGCTGCCGGGTCCCCGTAGTGGTCGTCCTGAGCCTGCTGGGCCATGGTGAAGGGGCCCGGGACCGTGACCTTGACGGCTCGGTCCGTCTCGGCCCGCAGGAACCGCACGGCGTCGGCCTCCACCGGGCTGCGGCGGCGGATGGGTCCGACGACCCGGGGCACGGGCACGGGCGATCCGGTGCGGTCGATGGCCTGGCCGGGGTTGTCGTGGTCGATGCCGTCGAGGGCGTTGGCGAAGTGGTTCGAGTAGCTCTCGCGGCGGACCTCGCCGTCGGTGACGATGTCGATCCCGGCGCGTTCCTGGTCGTGCACGGCGATGCGCACGGCGTCGTCGAGTGCCTCGGCCAGGTGGTCGTCGTCGATCAGCCACAGATCGCTGCGGCGCACCCGCACGGGCAGTGACTTGGCCAGCCGGTCCCGGCGGATCAGCCACCCGGGCTGGGTGTAGCTGCCGACCAGTCCGGTCGGCAGCAGGGGTCCGGTCGGCAGCAGGGGTCCGGTCGGCATGTCAGGGCCTTTCGTGGTGGTCGGGATCGCCGCCTCGGACGGCGTCGAGGTACTGCCGGGCGGCCGCCCCGAGCCAGGCGTCGTAGCTGGCGTAGAGGAAGCGGACCCCGAGCGCGAGCGTGGCGGCGACGTCACCGGCCCGCCCGACGTTGGCCCCGGCGACGGCATGCCCGGGCCCGAGGGCGGCGATGCGCTGCAGCGCGCCGCTCAGCGCGGCACGGACCTCGGGATGGGTGGGCTCGCCCAGGTGCCCCATGGACTGGGCCAGGTCGTTCTGGGCGACCATGGCCACGTCGAGGTGGGGAACGGCGGCGATGGCCTCGGCCGCAGCCAGGGCGTCGGGGTCCTCGAGCTGCACCACCACGACGGTCTCGGCGTTGTCCTCGTGGAGGAACCCCGGCCGTCCGTAGGAGCGGCGCCCGAGCGTCACCCCCCGTTCCCCGACGGGGGCGAACTTGGCGGCCGCCACGATCCCCGCCGCCTCCTCGGGGGTTCGCACACCGGGCACGACGATCCCATGGGCACCGAGGCTGAGGGCACGCACGATCAGGGACGGATCGGCGCAGGGCACACGCACCAGCGCAGCCATGCCCCACAGGTCCGCAGCCCTGCTCTGGTCGCCGAGACGGTCCCAGGCCAGGGGTCCGTGCTCCCCCTCGATCCAGAAGCCGTCGAGCCCGAAGCTGCCCATGAGGTCGATGGTGTCGGCCGAGCCGGAGTGGCCCGCCGTCACCACTGCCACCTCACCGGCGTCGAGGCGTCGGCGCACGGCGTTGGCCTGGTGCCGGCGACCCCCGCTCACCGCGGCATCCTCCGCCCGGCGGTGGCCGGCAGGGCACCCCGACCGATGAACGATCCGCCGGCCGCGTCCACGTCCTCGGCGATCCGCAGCAGCTCGTTCCACTTGGCGGTCCGTTCGCCCCGGGTGATCGACCCCACCTTGAGGCCCTCGGTCCCCCAGCCGACGGCGAGGTGGGCGATGGTGGCGTCCTCGGACTCCCCGGATCGGGCCGAGGCGATCACGCTCAGTCCCCGGTTCCGGGCGGCGGCCAGTGCGGCGGCCGCCTCGGTGAGGGTGCCGGCCTGGTTGGGCTTCAGCAGCATCGTCGTCACCGACCCGCCCAGCTCGTCGACGAGCGCGGCGTCGGTGACGAGCAGGTCGTCGCCGACGACCTGGACGCCGCCGCCGGTCGCCGAGAGGAACGCCGCGTACCCGGCGGCGTCGTGTTCGGCCAGCGGGTCCTCGACCGAGACGATCGGGTAGCGCTCGCACCAGCCCGCCACCGTCGCCACCATGCCCGCGGCGTCGAGCTCGGTCCCGTCGGTGGCGAGGCGGTAGCACGTGCCGTCCCACAGCTGGGTGGCGGCGACGTCGAGGGCGATGGCCACCTGCGAGGGAGCGTCGTACCCGGCTGCCGTGATGGCCTCGCTGAGCAGCGCCAATGCGTCCTCGTTGCCGTCGAAGGCGGGCCACCAACCGCCCTCGTCGGCCACCCCGGCCCGCCGGCCGCGGCGCTCCAGCAGCCTGCCGGCGGCCAGGTAGACCTCGGCGGTCCACTCCAGGGCCTCGGCCACGTCGGCCGCTCCCGGGGCGACGACCAGGAGATCCTGGATGTCCAGGCGGTTGGCGGCGTGGGCTCCGCCCCCGAGGATCTGGATCTCGGGCAGGGGCAGGCGCAGCGACGCGGTGGTGCCGCTCGACTCGCGGAAGTGGCGCCACAGGGGGGTGCCGGTCAGGGCGGCCGCGGTGTGGGCCGCCGCCATCGACGCGGCGATCGTCACGTTGGCGCCGAGGACCGCAGCCGCCCGGTGCGGCTCGAGCGTGCGGAGCCGGTCGTCGACGGCGGCCTGATCGGTGACGTCGACGCCGACGAGTGCCCCGGGCAGCACCGCCGCGGCATGGGCCACCACGCCGCTCACGTCCCAGCCTCCGAGGCGGGCACCGCCGTCGCGGCGCTCGACGGCCTCCCGGCTGCCGGTGCTGGCCCCCGAGGGGGCGATGGCCCGCCCCGAAGCGGTGCGCCCTGGACCGGTCCACCCGGAAGCGGTCCGGGCGTGCAGCTCGACCTCCACCGTGGGCCGACCCCGGGAGTCCCAGACGCGGCGGACGGCGACACCTTCGACGGGACAGCCGGTCATGCGGGGATCCTCCACAGGGGGTCGAGGTCGGCGAGTCGGGCGGGCGGGTCGGCCACGAGGGGCAGCACGTCGGCTCGGATGGACGAGCGCACGTCGTCGTCGAGGTACTCGACCGGGGAGCGGCCGTCGAGTCGGGCGAGCACCAGTGCCGCCCACCACCGCGCCACGCTCGCCTCGAGCCCGGCATCGCCCCCCGCCGACGTGTAGGCGGCCCAGAAGGCGGCTGCGCCGTCGTGCAGTGCTCCGGCGTCGGCGGGCCGGTGGCGGGACTTCAGCAGCAGGTGGGTGAGCAGGAAGGCGACGTCGAAGGCGGGATCGCCCCAGCACGCGCACTCGGCGTCGAGCAGGACGGGGCCGTCGGGGCCGAGCAGCACGTTCTTCGGGCTCACGTCGCCGTGCACCACGCTCACCGCCCCGGTGACGAAGGAGTCGCACAGCGCCGCCAGTGGACGGGACAGGGCCGGGTGGACCTCGGCGGTGGATCGGAAGTAGGGCGCCAGGCGCAGCGCCTCGAACAGCGCTGCGTTGGCGAACACCGAAGGCGCCTCGGGGTCAGCGGCCATGCCGACGTGCCAGCGGGCGAGCCGACCGCCGAGGGCAGGTGCGGCGTGGGGGTCGACCACTCCGGCCAGCAGCTCCCCCTTCCACAGCCGGTGGCGGTCGGGATCGAGCCACTCGAGCACGATGGCGCCGGTTCCGGGATCGGCGCCCAGCAGCCCCGGAACCCCGGCAGGATCGATCCGGCCGGCCCGGGCCAGCCACGCCGCCTCACTGGCCGAGCGGCTCACCGGCGCCTCCCACAGTGCCGCCACCCGCAGCCTCGGCAGGGCCCGCTTGACGCAGACCTGGCGGTCGCCCAGTCGGACGCGCCAGACATCGGAGGACACCCCGCCGGCGAGCGGCTCGGCGTCGGTCGGCGCGGTCCCGGGGGCGAGGAGCCCGCAGGCGGCCAGCGCGTCGATCAGCCAACCCGGCCCGGTCCCGGGCTCAGACGACACGGTCGGCCAGGTCCTGCCCGGCGGCCAGGCGGGCCAGGTTGTCGGCCGCCCGGACGACGCAGCGTTCCAGCGTCTCCAGCGTCAGCCAGGCCGTGTGGGGGGTGAGCACCACGTTGGGCAGGCTCAGCAGGGGATCGTCGGCGCCGACGGGCTCGGTGGGGAAGGTGTCGAGCGCGGCGGCGGCCAGCGGGCCCGCGGTGAGGGCGTGGCGCAGCGCCGGCCCGTCGACGAGGCCGCCCCGCGCCGTGTTGACGAGCACCGACCCGGGCTTCATCCGCCCCAGGCGGCGGGCGTCGAGCAGCCCCGTGGTCGAGGCGTCGAGGGGCACGTGCAGCGACACGACGTCGCTCACGGCGAGCAGGTCGTCGAGCGGCATCCAGCCCGGGCGGTCGGTGCGTCGGCTGTGGTGGACGACGGTGGCCCCGAGGACACCGACCACGGCGGCGACGGCGGAGGCGATCGACCCGAAGCCGACGAGCCCGACGGTCCGGCCGCGCAGCTCGCCCGACGCCTCCCCGACGGCGGGATCGAGCGCCCAGCCCCGTCCGGCCCGGGTGGCCTCGTGGTAGGCGGGGAGCTGGCGAAGCGCGGCCAGCATGCCGAGCAGCGTCGCCTCGACGACGGCCGGAGCGTTGACACCGGGCTGGTTGCAGACGGCCACCCCACGGGCGGCGGCGGCCGTGAGGTCGATGGTGTTGACGCCGACCCCGAGCTTCTGGACGAGGCGCAGGCGGGGAGCCCGACCGAGATCGTCGGCGCTCACCGGGTGCAGGACGTGCAGGAGGGCGTCGGCCCGGGGCCAGTGCTCGTCGAACACGGTCGGTCCACCGGTGCCCCGGGCCCCGTCGACGATGCGCAGGGTCCCGCCCGAGCGCTGCTCGGCGGCGTCGAGCACGGCCCGCAGCCGGGGCCCGGCAGCGGTGTCGAGCACGGCCAGCAGCGTCATCGCCGGCGAGCGTAGCGGTGACCCCCCGCCGGGTCGGCAGTCCGGGACCGGCCCGGGACCGGCCCGGGCCGGCCCGTCGTCTCAGGCCCGCAGCGCCCGGCTGCGACGGACCTTGTCGAGCTCCACGAGCACGAACAGGACCACACCGAGGCCGATGCAGATGGCGAGGTCGACGGCCCCGAGGCGCTCGAGGCCGAGGAACTCGCGCAGGGGCGTGTACAGGGCGAGCAGCTGGAGGGCCGCCACCCCGGCCACGGTGCCGGTCATGACCATGTTGGACCGCAGCCCGAGCCGGAACAGCGACTCGGTGTCGGACCGCGTGGCCAGGGCCTGGAAGATCTGGAGGAAGGCCAGCGACGTGAACATCATCGTCTGGAACTCGATCCTGTCGGCCTCGTGGTACCAGATGCCGACGCCGAGGCTCAGGACGCCGATCACGGTGCCGATCCACACCGCCTGCACGCCCAGCCCGCCGCTGAAGATCCCCGCCGACGGGGAGTGGGGCGGGCGCTTCATCACCGTCCGCTCCGCCGGCTCGACCCCCATCGAGAGCCCGAGCAGGCCGTCGGTCATGAGGTTGAGCCACAGGAGCTGCAGCGGCAGCAGGGCGACGGCGTCCATCGGGTCCGCCCCCGTCACCAGGAACGGCACCGGCCACAGCAGCATCACGATGATCTTTCCGATGTTGCCGGCCACGGCGAACTTCACGAAGCGGCGCAGGTTGTCGTAGATGACCCGGCCCTCCTCGACGGCGGCGACGATGGTGGCGAAGTTGTCGTCGCGCAGCACCATGTCGGACGCCTCCTTGGAGACGTCGGTGCCGGTGATGCCCATCGCCACGCCGATGTCGGCCTTCTTCAGCGCCGGAGCGTCGTTCACGCCGTCACCGGTCATGGCGACGACGTGGCCCCGGTCGCGCAGCGCCTCGACGATGCGGAGCTTGTGCTCGGGGGAGACCCGGGCGAAGACCGACGTGCGCTCGGCGAGATCGGCCAGCTGCCCCTCGGGGAGGCGGTCGAGGTCGGCCCCCGTCACCACGTTGTGGTCGTCGGCGATGCCGAGGTCGCGGGCGATGAACGAGGCCGTGAGGGGATGGTCGCCGGTGATCATCACCGGGCGGATCCCGGCGGCGCGGCAGGTGGCCACGGCGTCGCGCACCTCGGCGCGGGGCGGGTCGATGATCCCGAAGAGCCCGAGCATCACGAGGTCGCGCTCGGCGCCGGCCACCTCCGACGGGTCGCCCAGGACCCGGTAGGCGACGCCCAGGACGCGCATCCCGTTGCCCGCCATCTCGGCGTTGGCCCGTTCGATGGCGCTGCGGCGCTCGGCGTCGAGGGGACGGACCGCCCCGTCGTCCCACACCCCGACGGCCAGATCGAGCAGGCCGTCGACCGCCCCCTTGGTGATCGACAGGTACCAGCCGGGGGGCATCAGGGCCCCGAGCTCGGGAGCGACGGAGGGGTCGTCGACGCGGTGGACGGTCGTCATCCGCTTGCGCTCGGAGTCGAAGGGCAGCTCGGCCACGCGGGGGGCGGCGGCCCGGACGGCGTCGGCCAGCAGACCGGCCCGGTAGGCGGCCACGAGCAGCGCCGTCTCGGTCGGATCCCCGATGGTCACGGGCTCGTCGGAGTCCCCGACGGTGAGGGTCCCGTCGTTGCACAGGTCCCCGGCGGCGAGGACGACACGGACGGCCGAGCCGGCGTCGTGGAGCGACGTGGACGGGTCGATGGCCACGTTGCCGCCCGGGACCGTGATGGCCGTGACGGTCATGCGGTTCTCGGTCAGGGTCCCGGTCTTGTCCGAGCAGATGGTGGTGACCGACCCGAGGGTCTCGACCGCCGGGAGCTTGCGGATCAGGGCGTTGCGGCGCAGCATGCGCTGGGCGCCGATGGCGAGGGTGAAGGTCACGACGGCGGGCAGGCCCTCGGGAATGACGGCCACGGCGACCGAGATGGCCGTGAGGACGAGGTCGGTGAAGGACTCCCCGGCCAGGGCTCCGAGACCCATCACCACGATGGCGACGGCCACGCCGGCCAGGGCCAGCTGCTTGCCGACCCGGTCGAGGCGGTGCTGCAGGGGCGTCATCTCGCTGGCGACGTCCTGCAGGAGCGTGGCGATGCGGCCGAGCTCGGTCGACATGCCCGTGCCGGTGACGACCGCGCTGCCGCGGCCGTAGGTCACCTGGGTGCCGAACCAGGCCATGTTCGCCCGGTCGCCGAGGCCGACGTCGTCACGGTCGATGCCGAGGGTGTGCTTCTCGACGGGCTCGGACTCACCGGTGAGGGCGGCCTCCTGGATCCGGAGGTTGGCCGATTCGACGAGGCGGGCGTCGGCGGGCACGACGTTGCCCGCCTCGAGCAGCACGACGTCGCCGGGGACGAGCAGCGAGGCGTCGATCTCGGTCAACGACCCGTCACGCATGACGCGCACGGTCGGCACGGCGAGCTTCTTGAGGGCGGCGATGGCCTGTTCGGCCCGGTACTCCTGAAGGAAGCCGAGCAGGGCGAACAGCACCACGACGGCCAGGATCGTGCCGCCCTCGAGCACCTTGCCGAGCAGGAACGACAGGACGGCGGCGCCGATCAGGATCAGGACCATGACCGCCGTGAGCTGCTCCCACAGGATGGACCAGGGTGACTTCGCCCCCTTG
>JBIKWW010000253.1:0-5646 GCA_044356125.1 Acidimicrobiia bacterium | reverse complement strand
AGCCGGGCTCTCGAGCCTCACCACCGTACCGACGCCCTCTGACAGGAAACGCGGACAGGAAACGCCGGGCCGGGACCGGGCGGACAGGGACCGGGCGGACAGGGACCGCGGACAGGGACCGGGCGGACAGGAACGGAATCCGCGGTGCCGGAGTCGTAGCGTCCGGGCCCGTGACCCCCGACGCCCCCGACGCTGCGTCCCGCACCCGCCGGGTGTCGCGCACCGTCCTCGGAACCGATCGGCCCCGGACGCTGCTGCCGGGCCTGCTCCTCGTCGCCGCCCTGGCCGGGAGCGCGTTCGCCGTCAACCGCTGGCGGGAGGTGATCTCCGCCCTCGTGGTGGCCGTTCTCCTGGGGGCGGTGACGGCGAACCTGGGGCTCATCCCGTCGATCTGCCGGCCCGGTCTGGCCTTCGCCGCCCGCAAGCTCCTGCGACTCGGCGTCGTGCTGCTCGGGTTCCGGCTCACGGCCACCCAGATCGGCGACCTCGGCCCCAAGGGGCTGGGGCTCGTGGTCGTGGTGGTGACCCTCACCTTCTTCGGGACCCAGTGGATGGCCCGGCGCCTCGGCCTGTCACGGCCCATGGGGCTGCTCGTGGCGACGGGCTTCTCGATCTGCGGGGCGTCCGCCATCGCCGCCATGCGCGGCGTCGTCCCCGAGGCCGAGGACGAGGACGTCGCCTACGCCATCGCCCTCGTCACGCTGTGCGGATCCCTGGCGATCTTCCTGCTGCCGCCGATCGGCAAGCTCATCGACTTCCACGGTGCCACCCTGGGGAGCTGGATCGGCGCCAGCGTGCACGACGTCGCCCAGACCGTGGCCACCGCGGCCCAGGGCGGGACGGACACGAAGACGACCGCCATCGTCGTGAAGCTGACCCGGGTCGTGCTGCTGGCTCCGCTGGTGGCCGGGGTGAGCCTGCACCGGCGCCGCCGCGGCGTGGCCCCGGCGGCGGGGACGAGGCGCCCACCGGTGCTGCCGTTGTTCGTCGCCGGGTTCCTCGCCGCCATCGCCGTCCGCAGCACGGGGTGGATCCCGGCCCGCGGTCTGGCCGACATCAAGACCGTCGAGACGGTCCTGTTCGCCGCTGCGTTGGTCGGCCTCGGCGCCGGCGTCGAGGTGGCCAAGCTGCGCCGCATCGGCGCCGCCCCGCTGGCGCTGGGCCTGTCGAGCTGGGCCCTGATCGCCGTGGTGTCGGCGATCGGGGTCAAGCTGCTCGGGCTGTGACGCCCGGGCCGTCGAGTGAAGCCCGGGGCCGATCGGCTCAGGCGTCGACGAGCTTGCGCATCTTCTCGACGGTGGCGACCTTGTGCTCGAGCGGGCCGGTCAGGCCGAGCTGCAGGTGGGTGACGCCGGCCGCCTCGTAGGCCGCGATCCGCTCCTTGACCAGACCCTCGGGGCCGACCAGCGAGGCCGCGCCCAGGTAGTCCGACGGGATCGCCGCCGCCGCCTCGTCCTTCTTGCCGTCGAGGTAGAGGTCCTGGATGTTCTTGGCCTCGGCCTCCCATCCATATGCGCACATGATGTCGTTGTAGAAGTTCTTGCCCCGGGCCCCCATGCCGCCGACGTACAGCGCAGCCTGGGGGCGGCCGGCGTCGAGCACCTTGGTGATGCGGTCCTGGTCCTCGGTGATGAGGCAGGTTCCGCCGGCCAGGATCTGGAGCTTGCCCAGCTCGGGGGACCGCTTGCGGCGGCCGAGCTCGAGGGCGTCACCCCACACCATGTCGGCCTTGTCCGGGATGTAGAAGACGGGGATCCAGCCGTCGGCCACCTCGGCGGTCGCCTCGACGCTCTTGCCCTTCAGCGACGCCCACCACAGGGGGATGTCGGCGCGGACCGGGTGGTTGATCAGCTTGAGCGGCTTGCCCAGGCCGGTGCCCTGCCCCGCCGGGAGCGGGATGTCGACGGTGCGGCCGTGGTAGTTGATGACCTCGCGCCGCCAGACCGCCCGGCAGACCTCCATGTACTCCTTGATCCGCTGCATGGGCTTCTCGTAGGCCACGCCGTGGAAGCCCTCGACGACCTGGGGGCCCGAGGCCCCGAGCCCGCAGTGGATGCGGCCGCCCGACACGTAGTCGAGCCCGGCGAAGGTCATCGCCATGAGCGTGGCCGTGCGGGAGTAGACGTTCACGATGGCCGAGCCGATCTCGACCCGCTCGGTCTTGGCGGCGAGGTAGCCCATCATCGAGATGGCGTCGAAGCTGTAGGCCTCGGCCACCCAGACGGTGTCGAGACCGGCCTTCTCGAGGGCGCTGACCTCGTCGGCGGCCGACTTCGGATCACCGGAGTAGTTGAGCGCGACGCTGAGCTTCATGGGGGTACCTCCCGGGACGACGAGGGCCGGTCCCTCGACCGTCGGTCGCGGCGACCGTATGGCGAAGGTCATGTCCTCGGCAAACCGGCCGATGCGTTCCCGGCCGCAGCCCGTCGGTAGGGTCCGTCGGGTATGACGAAGCCGTCCGAACCTGCGCCCCCGCCCGCGATCCCCACGCGTCAGGAGCGCCAGCCACCCCGGACCGTCGTCGAGGAGGTGGCCCCGGGTGTGCTGCGGGCGCAGCTCGAGGTGGAGCTCCCGGGCCTCGGCCACATCAACACCTACCTGATCGAGGGTCCCCACGGCTTCGACGTGATCGATCCCGGTCTGCCCGGGGAGCCGTCCTGGAAGAGCCTCCTCGAGCGTCTCGGCCAGGCCGGTGTCCCCATCGCCCGGGTCCGCAACATCGTCATCACCCACAGCCATCCCGACCACTACGGCAACGCCCAGCGGCTGGCCGACGAGACGGGGCCCGACGCCGTCATCGTGACCCACCGGGCGTTCCGCACCATGTTCGACCCGCTCCACCAGTGCGCGAACGACGAGGACTGCGACGACCTCGGCCACGCCCACCCCGACCGGGGCCAGCCCCCGCTGCGGATGGAGCAGCGCAAGATCGGGCCCGATGGCTACGACTTCGCCGTGGACGCCCCCTGGGGCAAGCGCTGGGATCCGCACTCCGACGACGCCACGGTCCGCAAGAGCCGCACGGCGCTGCTGGCCGACCGGGGCTGGCCGTTCCCGACCCCGGACCGCCGGGCCCGCCACGGTGACACCATCGAGATCGGTGGCCGTCCGTGGCGCGCCGTGCACACGCCCGGGCACACCGTGGACCATCTGTGCCTGATCGATCCCGAGAACGGGATCTTCGTGTCGGGCGACCACGTGCTCCCGACGATCACGCCGCACGTGCCCGGCATCGGCTCGGGCGAGCGGTCCCTGGGTGACTTCCTGGCCTCGCTCGACGCCGTCGCCGCCCTTCCCGAGGTCCGGATCGTGCTGCCCGCCCACGGGCTCGAGTTCCACGACCTCCCCCAGCGCGTCCGGGAGATCAAGGACCACCACCACGAGCGGCTCGAGATCCTCAGCCGGGTGAGCCAGGCCGAGGGGTGGACGAGCGTCGAGGGCTACAGCCGCTTCCTGTTCCGGCCCGAGCGCTGGGGATCGCTGGCCGAGTCCGAGACCTACGCGCACCTGGAGTACCTCGTTCAGGTGGGCTCGGCCGAGATCCGCCGGACCGACGACGGCCTGGCCGAGTACCTCGTGCACAACGTCCCGGCGACGATCTGAGCGGTCGGCGCCCGTGTTCCTCAACCACTTCGCCGACGGTCTGGCGCCGATGGACCTGTCGGGCTCCGACGAGCTGGCCAGCCTCTGTGCGAGTGCCGCCGACCTCGGCATCGCCCACGGGAACCCGGTCCGCTACCGGTCGCACCAGACGGTGCTGCGCGGGCAGCGGTTCCACTTCACCGAGTGGGGCGATCCGGCGAACCCGGCGGTGGTGCTGCTGCACGGGGGCAACCAGTCGTGCCACTCATGGGATCTGGTGAGCCTGCACCTCTCGGACCGCTTCCACGTGTTCGCCCTCGACCAGCGCGGTCACGGTGACTCGGAGTGGAGCAAGGAGCTGGACTACTCGATCGACGCCATGGTCGACGACGCGGCGGCCTTCATCGCCGACCGCGGCCTCGACCGCCCGATCGTGTTCGGTCACTCGATGGGGGGCCGGGTCACGATCTCGCTGGCCCTGCACCACCCCGGGATCGCCAGCCGTCTGGTGATCGTCGACGTCGGCCCCGAGGTGTCCGACGAGGGGGCGCGGACGATCATGAACTTCGTGGTGCGCAACGTCGAGTTCGACGACCTGGAGGAGTTCGTCGACAACGTGCAGCGCTACGACCCGTTCCGGTCCAGGGAGCACATCGAACGGACCGTCCGCTACAACATGCTGCGCCGGGTCGACGGCAAGTACGTGAGCAAGGTCGACCACCGTCGCCTGCCGAACCCGAGCCGCGAGCTGACGCTGGACCACGTGCGGGCGATCGACTGCCCCGTGCTCGTGGTCCGCGGCGAGCAGTCCAACGTGCTGCTGCCCGAGGCCGCCGAGCGCTTCGCCGAGGCGCTGCCCGACGGGCGGCTGGTGACCGTCGCGGCGTGCGGCCACAACGTGCACTCGGGCAACACCAGGGGGTTCCTCGACGCCGTCGTGCCGTTCATCACGGCGGCGTGACACGGCGGCGTGAGCCGCGGTCCGACACGGCGGCGTGTGCCGCGGCGTCAGCCGCCGTTGACCAGGTGGACGGGGTCGCCCAGGAGCATCACGCCCCAGGTGGTCCGGTCGGTCAGGGCGTAGTAGTTGCCGAGCCCGTCGGTCTTGGGGATGTACTTGATCTTCCACCAGCCGCTCTGGGCCAGGTCGGCGTCACTGAGCTCGACGCAGTCCACGAAGTTGCCCCCGACGACCGTGCCCGTCCCGATCTGGCAGCCGTAGTCACTGGGGACCTGGAGCTGCACCCCGACGAGCCGGTCGTTGAACCGGCCGGCGTCGGCGCCGAAGCGGGGCTGGTAGCCGTTGCGGCTGGTCTTGAGCTGGGTGAACTGGGGTGTCGAGCAGCCCGTGATGGAGTCCTCGTTGCCACTGATCTGCAGTGAGGTCTGGGCCGTCTGGCCCTTGCTCAGGCAGACGTCGTTCATGGCCACCGCGGTGGCGGTGTCGAGTGGGTCGACCGCCGAGAACAGGTTCAGCCCCGGGTTCCACACGCTCCAGTCGAAGGTCTGGATGCAGTAGTCGGAGTCGACGACGTCGTTGTCCGGCGTGCACCCGACCGTCTCGCCCACACCGCCACTGCGTCGGCGCGGCCGCAGGACCTGCAGCTGGTCGGCGCCCTCGCCGGGATCCCACAGGAGCACGACCACCTGCTTGTTGCGGTAGGCGGCCGCCGGCGACAGCTGGGCCAGGTAGAAGCGGACCACGGCGGGAACCGAGGCGAACACGCTCATGGAGGAGTCGCCCGAGACCGACGGACAGGGCGAGTCGACGAGGTCCACCGTGCCGAGGGTGGTGCACCGGGAGTAGGTGGCCGATGCGGCGGTGGGGACGAAGAACGCCCGGAGACCGAAGGAGTTCGTGCCGAAGCTGGCCACCGAGTCGATGGTCCGGACGTTGATGCGGAAGCGGCCCCGCTCGATGCCGGCCGTGTCCGCCGGGATGCGGACGAGCGTGACCCACTGGTCGGTGTAGGCGGTGCAGTTCGCTGCGGTCGCCTCGGTGCTGTTCACCCAGGTGGTCGGCTCGCTGACCCAGGGGACGACGGCGGCGGCGGGCGTGTTGTA
>JBIKWW010000179.1:0-7037 GCA_044356125.1 Acidimicrobiia bacterium | reverse complement strand
ATCCGGGCCCGGGTGGCGGCGTACTCGGCGGCGCGCTCGGCGCCGTCAGCGGTGGGGACGGGCATGGTGCGATCCTGTCCCACGCAGTGCCTCGCTGCCCGAGGTCGCCGCCAGGAAGAGCAGCGCAGCCCGGACCCTGCGGTTCGAAGTGCCGTCCTCGGTCAGTCCGAGCTTGGCGAACAGGGCGTTGATGTGCTTCTCGACGGTCCGCTCCGACAGCTCCAGGTGTTCGGCGATCCCGGCGTTGGAACGGCCCGTGGCCAGCTCGGCGAGGATCGCCCGCTCGCGCCGGGTGAGGACGGGCAGCACCGACCGCGGCAGGGTGGCCGCGTGGGTCACCGCGGCGTCGATGACCCGGGGGTCGACGAGGTACCCAACTCCGGACGCGGGGTCGACGCTCTCGACGCTCTCGACGCTCTCGACGCTCTCGACGCCGGGGAGCCCCGGGGTGGCGCCCCCGACTCGGGCGGACGGGCTGGTGTCGATGGAAGTGGACATGGAGGGGACCTCGAGGCTGGTGATCCCACGACTGCGGAACGTCCCCTCAGATCCCCGAACCCGTCGGCAGATACGCGCGGACCGGGCGCACGCCCGCCACGCGCCGAGGTCGTGAGTCCCCGGGGCGCACCCCGGTCAGCTCCGGTCAGCTCCGGTCAGTCCCGGTCAGTCCCGGTCAGTCCCGGTCAGTCCCGGTCAGTCCCGGTCAGTCCCGGTCAGTCCCGGTCAGGAGGCCATGACGGCACCGGAGGGCATGGCTCGGGCAGGTGCGGCGCGCGTCGCGGCGGTGAGCGCCACGACCGGTACGGGTTCGTCGAGGCCACGGACGGCCACCTCGTCGACCGGGGTCCGCCGCACGCCGCGGGGGACGCAGCGGGCCACGGTCTCGGTGACGAGCACCTGTCCGGGCCGGGCCTGGGCGCACAGGCGGGACGCCAGGTTGATGGGCGTGCCGACGTAGTCGTCGCCCTCGAAGAGCACGACCCGCCCCGAGGCGATGCCGGCCCGCACGGGGAGGGGGAAGCCGGTGTCGACGAGGTGGAGCCCGAGCTCGAAGGTGGCGCATACGAGCGGGGCGGTCTGGCGGCAGGTCATGAGGGCCCCGTCACCCATCCACCGCTCGACGCGCACGCCACGGCTGCTCGCCACGGCCCGGGTGGCGGCCCGGAAGTCCGCCAGGACGGCCACGGCGGCTTCGTCGCCCTGGGTCGTGTTGTACCGGGTGAAGCCGGAGATGTCGATGAAGCCGAAGGTGAGCTCGGTCCGCATGCGGAGCGCGAGCGGGGCCCGGTCGGCCCGGGCCGGGCTGATGCGGTGTACGGGGGTGGACATGCTGGCGACCTCCGCCGGTCTCGGTGACAGCTGAGAGCCCCCAGCCGCTGGTCGGATACGTCGAGAACTCGATGTCTCTGGGGGCCCGGTCCCTCCCTCTCTACGAGCAGGCCCGGCCATCGCTCGGTACTGTCCGCCGCCAGGCCTGTCCTCCAAGCCAGTGAAGGGAATCGCGATGTTCGACACCTCGGCCGAGCCCGCCAGCCACCATTTCATCCAGGCCCTGATCGATTCCCCCCGCCACCACGTGGGAACCCTCGTGAACGGGGTGAACGGGGTGAACGGGATGAACGGGATGAACTTCGTGGAGGCGACCTCCGTGCCCAACAGTCCGGTGAACCAGCCGGCGTCGCACGGCCTGGCCTTCTTCGAGCGCCACCGCGTGGCCGTCCCTTCGACCTCTCCGACCCTGCTGGCGTCGCTGCTGGCTCGGCCCGACATGGCCGGGGCGGTGGCCCTGCAGACCGGCCCGTCCCGCTGGCCCCGCCTGACCCGTCCGCACCACGGGGTGTCGGGCGTCGACGACCTCCGGGGTCTGGGCTACGACATCGTCGACCTGACCCGCGTGGCCGGAATCGACGATCCGAACCGCTGCATCGTGTGGGAGCTCGTCGAATGGTCACGTGGGCTGGGGGGCGAGCGGATCCAGCCCATCCGGGCCATCCCGCTGGCCGGTTTCGAGGACTGCGTGGGTGGTGGCGCACCGCAGCCGGCCAGTCAGCCCCCGTTCACGGTGAACCTCGACAGCGGGCGGGACTGCACCGTGCTCGTGCTCGACAACGGCCTGCGGTCCCACACGTCCTTGAACCCCGGTCAGGTGGACACCGTGGAGCCATCGTCGGGCCCGGGCGGCCCGGCGGACGACGACCTCGACGACCTCGACGACCCGGAGACGGGTGGCCTGCGCTGGTTCGCCGGGCACGGCACGTTCATCGCCGGCGTGATCCACCACCGGGCTCCGCTCGCCCAGGTCCTCGTCGCCGACGTGACCGATGCCCGGTTCGGGAAGCGGGGCGGGCCGTACATCGTCGACGAGGCCCAGCTGGCCGTCTCCCTCCGTCGCGGGCTGGCCCGGGCCCGGGAACTGGACCAGGCGGAAGGTCGCCCGAACGTGATCGTCAACCTGTCGATCGCCGCCAACCTCCTCGACGGTGACGGTGACGGGGTCTTCGCCGCCGCCGTCCGTGCGGCCTTGCATGATTGGAGCGGGAACATCCTGTTCCTGGCTGCCGGGGGCAACGTGCCCGGTGGCGAGGTGGTCGCCTGCGACGGCGACCGTCCCGCCACGTTCCCGGCCGGGCTGGCCGGGGTCGACTGCGTAGCGTCGACCGACGGCAGTGGGGGCCCGGCGGAGTGGTCCGTCCACCATGGCGACATCGACGCCTGGGCCCTGGGTGAAGACGTGGTCGGCCCCCATCCGGGTGGCCTGGCCCCGATCACGGCGGGGCCGTACCCCGAGTTCCGGGAGATCCCGGCCGACTCCTGGGTGTCGTGGAGTGGCACCAGCTTCGCCGTGGCTCGGGCCACCGCGGCCGTGGCCCAGCAGACGACGACCGGGGCGGTCGCGCTGACGTGGCGGACCATGCTCGAGCCGGCCGTGGGCACTCAACCGCCCAAGGGTCCGGACGCGCCGCAGATCAGGATCCCGTGAGCGGCCCGTGAGCCGAACGGGCTCGATCGCCGGGGCCGTCGGGGCCGTCGGGGCCGTCGGGGCGGCTGAGGCCCCTGCCGATCTGGTCGCCCGGGCGACGGCGGACCCGGCGGGAACCGAGCCGCTCGCCCGGGCCCGGGCGGAGGCGGCGCGGGCGGCCGGTGACGCCGCCGGCGAGGCGGTGGCCCGCCGGGCGCTGGCGCTGTGCCTGCGCTTCCAGCTCCGCCTCGGCGAGGCCCTGCACGCCCTCGACCGGGCCGAGACGGTGGCCGCCATGGTCCCCGAACCGGCCACGTCGCGGGACCTCCTCGCCGACGTCCTGCTCAGCCGGGCCTTCGTCCATGCCGTGCGCGGCGACGAGCCGCGGGCGCTGGCCGATCTCTACTCCGCTCGGCCCCTGGCCCGCGGCGACCGTCGGGCCGTGCTGTGGCTCCAGGAGGCAGGGGTGCTGGGGGTGCTCGGCCGCGACCGGGAGGCGCTGGAGCCGGCGTCGCGGGCGGTGGCCTGGTACCGGCGACGGGGCGACTGGCTGAACCTGGGGCGCACCCTGCAGACACGGGCGCTGCGCCTGCAGGCCATCGGCGAGGTGGCCCGGGCGAAGCGGGATCACGCCGAGGCGATCGAGGCCTACGAGCGGGCCGGTCACCGGGCCGGAGCGGCGATGTCGCGCTTCAACCTGGCCGTGGTGGTGGCGCTGGCCGGCGATCTGCCCGACGCGCTGCGTCGCTTCGACGAGGCCGACGCCGAGCTCGCTGCCGTGGGGGTGGATCCCGCCGGTGGGGTGATCGGCCGCTTCGAGGCGCTGTTCCGGGCCAACCTGGCCGAGGAGGCGCTGGCCGTGGCCCGGGCCGGCGCGGCGCGGCTGGACGAGGCGGGCGCTCCCGTGCTCGCGGCGCAGGCGAGGGTGAACCTGGCCCGGGCGGCGGCCCGCCTGGGTCGTCGGGTGGACGCTGCGACGGCGGCCCGGGCGGCGATCGGTACGCTCCCGGTGGACTCCCCGTGGTCGGAGCTGGCGTGGGTGGTGCTGGGGGACGTGGCCCCGGAGTCCACGAGTGCCGCCGAGATCGCCCGGCGGGCCCAGCAGCTGGAGCGCCGGGGCTGGCTCGTGGCGGCGTTGGAGGGGCTGCTCGTGGCGGCCCGGGCGGCCGCCGTCCATGGCGACCACGACCTGGCCGACACGTTGCTGGCCCGGGCCGGCCGCAGTCCTCACCGGGGGGTGGTGGAGGCCCGGCTGCTGGCGCTGCAGGCGTCGGCGGCGTCGGCGGCGCGTCGGGGGCGTCCGCTCGACGCGTTGGGCAAGGCCCGGACGGGCATGGAGCTGCTGGCCGGTCATCGGCGGGGCCTGGCTGCGGCCGACCTGCGGATCGCGTCGGCGGTCCACGGCAGTGAGCTGGTGGCGACGGGGACGGCCGCGGCCCTGTCCACGGGTGACGCCGACACGGTCCTGGCCTGGCTGCACACGGTCGCCGACGCCCGGGTCCGTTCGACCACCGGGGGGAGTCGGAGCGGTTCGTCGGCGTCGCTGGTGGCGGCCCTGCGGGCGGTCTCGTCACGGGTCGAGCGTCTGGCCCTCGACGGGTCCCCGGTGCCGTCGGCCCTCGTGCAGCGTCAGGCCGACATCGAAGCCGAGCTCCTGGCGCTCGACCGACGGGCGACGGCATCGGGGCGTCGGGCGGCCGGGCGGCGCCGTCCGCCTGCGCGTCCGGTGGCGGTGCTGCTCGAGTCGGGTGGTCGCCTCCACGCGCTTCGGGTCGACCCGGCGGGTCGGCCGTCGCTGCGGTCGGACCTGGCGTCGGTGGCGACGGTGGCCGCCCTGGTCGAGCGTCTGCGCATCCTCGTGGGGGCGGTGGCGGCGGGCCGCACGGGCGGCCGGGTGGTGGCCCTGATCGAGACCGGGCGCCGTCTGGACGCCATCCTGGCGCCCGCCTTCGCCGCCGACCGGGACGACGAACCGGACGACGACCGGGACCCGGGTGCCGCCGCCGGGCCCGGCGTCATCGTGCCCAGCGCCTCGCTGGCCGGGCTCCCGTGGGGGCTCGTGGCCTCGGCGGCGGCGTGCGTCGTCGCCCCGACCTTCGACCACACCCGCACCGGCACCCGCACCGGCGGGCTTCGCTCCGGAGCGGCCGGCACGGTGGCCTTCGCCGGGCCGGCGCTGCGGGCCGCCTCCGGGGAGGCTCGGGCGGTGGCCCGTCAGCATCGCGAGGCCGTGGCCCTGACCGGTCGGCACGCTTCGGCGGCGTCGCTGGCGGCGGCGTTCGGGGCGGCGTCGCTCCTGCACGTGGCCGCCCACGTGCGGCCCCGCCACGATGCGCCGTCGTCGACGACCATCCTGTGCAGTGACGGCCCGCTGCTGCTGCGCGAGCTCGACGATCAGGGCGTGCGCTGCGAGACGGTCGTGCTGGCTGCCTGCGATGCCGGCAGCACGACGGACCTGGCCGGTCAGGACGTGCTCGGCGCCACCGTCCACCTGCTCGATCTCGGGGTGCGCAGTGCCGTGGCCCCGGTGGTGGCCATCGACGACACGGCGACGCGGCCCGTGATGCGCCGGTTCCACGAGGAGCTGGCGGCCGGGCGGTCGGCACCGGTGGCCCTGGACCGGGCCCGACGTTCGATCGACTGGGACACCGACCCGGTCGCTGCCGCGGTGGCCGCCGGATTCGTGTGCTTCGGGCGCGTGTGACGGGGTTTCTCCGGGTTTCCCGGAACTTCGCGTATCAGACCACCGTGGTTCGCACTCTGACGGGGTGATGCGTCGTCGTTCCTGTCGCTCGGCTACCTTGCCGCTCGCCATGGGTGCGCGCCTGCTCGAGCCCGAGGAGATCGGTCGGCTCGTCGCCCGGGCCCGCAACGGCGAGCGCGCCGCGTGGGACGAGCTGGTGTCGGGGCTGGCCGGGGTGGTGTGGGCGGTGGTGCGCAGCCACCGGCTCGACCGGGCCGACGGCGAAGACGTGGCCCAGGGCGTGTGGCTGCGGCTGGCTCAGCACCTGGGCCGCCTGGAGCAGCCGGAGCGCCTGCCCGGCTGGCTGGCCACGACGACCCGGCGCGAGTGCCTGCTCGTGCTGCGACGGTCGGCGAGGGCTGACGAGCAGGTGCGTCGGGTGTCGGCCGAGCCCGAACTGCCGGGGGAGCCCGATCCGTCGGCGTCGCTGGAGGACGCCGAGCGCCGCCGGGCCGTGCGGGCCGGCCTCGATGCGCTCGACGACCGCTGCCGCGAGCTGCTCACCTGGGCGGCACACGTGCCGCCGCTGAGCTACGCCGACCTGAGCGAGGCGCTCGGGATCCCCGTGTCGGCGATCGGGCCCACGCGGTCGCGGTGCCTGGAGAAGCTGCGCCGCCACCGCGACGTGCGTCGTCTGCTGGAGCAGGCATGACCCCCGTCGACGGCACCGACTCGGAGGAGTTCCTCATGGCGCTCGTCGCCGCCGCCGACGGCCCGCCCCCGTCGTGGATCCTCGGCCCGGCGGCCGACGCCTGGTCGTGGCGGGATCCCGACGCGTCGCTGGCCGAGCTGGTGCACGACGACGCCCTCGGGGCGGCGGGGCGTCGCTTCGCCGGCGATCGGCAGCGGTCGGTGGCCTACGCCATGGACGGGATCGACGTGGAGCTCGTGGTGCGCGAGGGTCCGGCCGGCGTCACCGTCGACGTGGTGATCGTGCCGTCGGTTCCGGGCCTTGCCGCGGGCCTCGACGTCATGGGCCTCGGTGCCGCGGGGCTCGGTGCCGCGGGGCTCGGTGCGGTTCGCCTCGAAGCGGTGGCCCGCACGGCCGCCGGCGAGGTGCGGTCGCAGGTGGAGGTTCCCGAGGGTGGCATCGGGTCCTTCGTGGTCCCGGCCGGTTCGCGGATGTCGCTGACCATCGGCGTCGGCGAGCGCCGCTGGGTCACGCCCTGGCTGACCGTCTGAAGCCCCGGTCCATCCGGCCCGGTCCATCGGGCCCGGACCATCCGGCCCGGTCCATCGGGCCCGGACCATCCGGCCCGGTCCATCGGGCCCGGACCATCCGGCCCGGTCCGGTCAGGTGCAGACGATCAGCAGGCTCCAGCCCGTCTGGCTGTC
>JBIKWW010000178.1:0-7058 GCA_044356125.1 Acidimicrobiia bacterium | reverse complement strand
ACGAGCGCCCGCCGCACCCTCGACCAGGCGACGCGCTCCAGTCGGGGTGAGCGCCTCCTGAGCGCCCGGGAGCAGGTCGACGTCGCCCGCGACCGGGCAGCCGCCGCCCGCGACGACGCCGCTCGCCCCGGAACCCGCACGGCCGGCGAGGTCGCCGCCCGCCGAGCTGCGGTGGACCTGGCCACGCGAGCGCTGGCCCTGGCCGAGGGCGCCCGCGACCGGGCCCGCCGCGACGCCGCCGACTCCAGCCCGACCGCCGACGCCGCCGACGCGCTGGCGACCGCCCGGTCCCAGCTCGCCCAGGCCCAAGCGGCCGCTGACGACGCGCAGGCCCAGGTGCCGCTGGCCGACGCGGCGCTGGCCGACGCCACCGCGGCGCTGGCCGATGCGCGAACCGATCTCGACCGGGCCCGGGGGGCGAGCCCCACGACGCTGGCCCCCGACGGCCTGATCATCGTGCTCGACCGCACCCAGCAGATCCGCCAGGCCGAGGCGGTGGTCCGCCAGGCCGAGGCCGCCCAGCGCCAGGCCCAGGCGACCTCGGCGTCCGCCCGACGAGCCGTCGATGCCCGCCTGGCTGCCGTGGACGACGCCCAGCGGGCCGTGAAGCGGGCCGAGGCCGCCCTTGGGCGCGCCGGGACGGCGGCGGCCGACCGGTCGTCGGTCGTCGCCGAGACCGATCAGCGGGTGGCCTCGGCCGCCGCCGATCTGGACCGGGCGCGCACCGAACTGGCTGCGGCCGAGGCGGCCGTGCCCGCCGGGGACCGCAGCGCGTCGGCGGGGGTCCGCCAGGCCGACGCCGCCGTGGCCATCGCCGAGGCCCAGTGGCGGGCCGTGCAGCAGGGCACCGACGTGGCCGCCGCCGGCGACCAGGTGCGTTCGGCGGAGCGGGCCCGCCAGCGGGCGGCCGACGACCTGGCCGAGCTCGTGGGCGAGGTCGGCATCGCCGTGCCCGCCGACGAGGTGCTGTTCTTCCGGGCCCTGCCGCTGCGGGTCGACGACTCCAAGCTGCAGCGCGGCGACGTGGTGACCGGGCCGGTGATGACGGTGACGACCGACCGGCTGGCCGTCGACACCTCGGTCGACACCGTCGAGGCCAAGCTGATCCGCACCGGGGCCCGGGCGGTGATCGAGTCCAACGAGTTCGACGTGCGCCTCGAGGGCACGGTGACGGAGATCGCGGCGACGGCGGGCACCAAGGGCGTCGACCCCGGCAAGGTGTACGTCGAGGTGACCCCGCAGGACACGGGTGCGGGATCGGGATCGGCCGTGTCCGCGGTCGATCTCAACGGTGCGTCGGTGAAGGTCACCATCCCGATCCGGTCCTCGGGCCGGGCCGTGCTGGCCGTGCCCCTGGCCGCCGTGTCGGTGGCTGCCGACGGATCCTCACGGGTCGAGGTGGAGGACGACCCGGCCGGTCCGACCCGTCTCGTCACGGTGCGGACGGGACTGTCGGCGCAGGGCTTCGTGGCGGTCACCCCGGTCGGCGGCCGGCTCCGGGCGGGCGACCAGGTGGTCGTCGGCAACCGGGACGGCTCGGCCCTGGAGGGCTCCCTGGCCGATGCCGAGGAGCCGGTGACGACCGACCCGACCGACCCCGCCGACCCGGCTGATCCGGCCGACACGGCTGACACGGCTGATCCGGCTGACACGGCCGATCCGGCTGACACGGCCGACACGGCCGACCCAGGGACCGCGGGAGCGCCCGCCGACGGCGGGTCGGCGCCGGGGCGTGGGGGGTCGTGAGCGAACCGGTGCTCGAGCTGTCCGGGCTGCGACGGGTCTTCCCCGGGGAGCCGCCCGTGGAGGTCCTGCGCGGGGTCGACCTGCGCATCGAACGGGGCGAATCGCTGGCCATCATCGGGCCCAGCGGCTCGGGGAAGTCGACGCTGCTCAACGTGATGGGCCTGCTCGACCTGCCGACGTCGGGGACGATGCGCCTCGACGGCCACGACGTCGCCACCCTGTCCGACGGTCACCGGGCCGCCCTGCGCGGGTCGCGGATCGGCTTCGTGTTCCAGTCGTTCCACCTGATGTCGCACCGCAGCGTGGTCGACAACGTGATGCTGGCCGAGCTGTACCTGCCCCGGGAGGGCCGCCCCGACCGGGCGGCCCGGCGCCGACGGGCCGAGGCCGCCCTGGAGCGCGTCGGTCTGGGTCACCGCCTGCACTACCGGCCCGTCAAGCTCTCCGGTGGCGAGCGTCAGCGGGTGGCCATCGCCCGGGCCATCGTGCACGGGCCGTCCCTGCTGCTGGCCGACGAGCCGACCGGGAACCTCGACTCGGCCAACACGGCGTCGGTCCTGGATCTCCTCGACGAGCTGCGGGCCGACGGTCTCACCATCTGCGTGATCACCCACGACGACTCGGTGGCCGACCGCATGTCCCGGGTCGTACGCATGCACGACGGCGTGACGGTGGAGCGGTGAGCGGGCCCCTGCGCTCCCGGTTGGCTCCCCGGGACCTGGTCGAGGAGTCGCTGGCCGGCTTGGCGGCCCGGCCGGCGCGCGCCGCCCTGACCGTGCTCGGCACGGTCATGGGGATTGCCGCGCTGGTGGCCACCCTGGGGGTGTCGCGCACGGCCGGCAACCGGATCGTGGCCCGGTTCGACGCCCTGGCGGCGACCGAGGTGGTCGTGGAGCCGGCGAACCTGGGCGGGGCGGCGACCGCCCGCACCAGCAGCCTCCCCTGGGACGCCGAGCGGCGCCTCGACCGGCTCAACGGCGTACGGGCGGCCGGAACCCTCACCGAGGTCGACGTGCGCGGAGCGCTCACCCGCACCGTCGACGTACAGGACCCGGGAGCCACCACGGCCTTCGCCGTGCCCGTCCGCTCCGCCTCGCCCGGTCTGTTCGCCGCCGTGCGGACGCAGCTGCGCACGGGCCGGGTGTTCGACGCCGGGCACGACGCCCGGGCCGACGCCGTGGCCGTGCTCGGCCCGGGGGCGGCCGAGCAGCTCGGCATCAACCGGGTCGACCGCCAGCCCGCCGTCTTCGTCGGCGACCGGCTGTACACCGTGATCGGCATCATCGCCGACGTCGCCCGCCAGCCCGACCTGCTCGACTCGATCGTCATCCCCGACGGCACCGCCCGGCGGGTCTACGACCTCCGGGCCCCGGGGCTCGTTGCCGTCGACACCGCCACCGGGGCGGCGTCGCTGGTGGCCCGCCAGGCTCCCCGGGCCCTCGATCCCGGCGATCCCAGCCGGCTCCGGGCGCTGACGGCGGGGGAGCCCAGGCGGGTGCGTGACGAGGTGGCCTCCGACGTGAACGGCCTGTTCCTGATCCTCGGGGCGGTGTCGCTCGTGGTGGGGGCCATCGGCATCGCCAACGTGACGCTGGTGGGCGTGCTCGAACGGGTGGGCGAGATCGGGCTGCGACGGGCGCTCGGCGCCGGCCGCCGCCACATCGCCGCGCAGTTCCTGGCCGAGTCGACGGTGCTCGGCCTGATCGGCGGGGCGCTGGGGGCGTCGCTGGGGGTGCTGGTGACCGTGGGCATCAGCGCCGCGCGGGAGTGGACGCCCGTGATGGACGGCCGCCTCCCGCTGCTCGCTCCACTGCTCGGAGCCGTGGTCGGCCTCGTGGCCGGCCTCTACCCGGCGATGCGGGCGGCCGGCCTGCAGCCGGTGGAGGCGCTGCGCTCGGGTACCTGAGCAGGGCTCGGGTACCCGAGCGGGCTCGGGAACCTCGGCTCAGGGCTGGAGCTGGAGCTGCACGTCGAGGTGCAGCTTCACCTTCTCGCCGATCACCACGCCACCGGTCTCGAGCACGGCGTTGTACTCGAGGCCCCAGTCCTTGCGGTTGATCTCGGCCTCCGCCTCGAAGCCGGCCTTGAGGTTGCCCCACGGGTCCTTGGAGACGCCGCTGAACTCGACCTCGAGCTCGACGGGTCGCGTGACGCCGCGGATGGTGAGGTCCCCGACGAGGACGAACTCGTCGTCGCCGTCGGGTCGTACCTGGCTCGAGCGGAAGGTCCAAGTGGGGTGGTTGGCGATGTCGAAGAAGTCGCCGGCGCGGAGGTGGTTGTCGCGGTTGGGGTCCCGGGTGTCGACCGTGGCCGGATCGATCGTGACCTCGACGGTCGACGAGAAGCGGTCCTCGGGCACGACGACCTGGCCTGACACGCCGGCGAACGCGCCGCGCACCTTGCTGATCATGAGGTGCTTGACGGTGAAGCTGACGCTGGTGTGGGCGGCGTCGACGGTCCAGGTGCCGACGGGCAGGTCCTGAGGGGTGGGCATGGTTCGCTCCGGGTTCGGTCTCGTCCGAGATGGTTGCGTGTGGAAACGATCCCACCCTAGGGAAGATCGTTGCGACAAGCAACGATCTTCGCGAAGATGTGACCGATGCCTGACGCGGAGCCTCCGATCGGCCGCCTGGCCTGGTACGCCACCGTGCGCGCCCACGCCCGGGTGTTCGACGCCCTCGAACGGGAGGTCGAGGCGGCCACCGGGATGCCGATGGCCTGGTACGACGTGCTCGTCAACCTCTACCTGGCTCCCGGTCACGCCATGCGCATGAGCGAGCTGGCCGACCGGGTGATCATGTCCCGGTCGTGGCTGACGCGTCGGGTCGACCAGCTCGTCGCCGCCGGGCTGGTCGAGCGGTGCTCGTCGGTGGACGGTGACGGCCGGGGGGTCAGGGCCCGGCTCACCCGGGAAGGCCGCCGGGCGTTCGTGCGCATGGAGCGGGTCCACGCCCGGATGGTCGACGAGCTCGTCGCCCGTCACCTGAGCCCGTCCGACGCCCGGGTGATCGCCCGCGCCATGGAGCGGGTGGGTGGCGGCGCGGCCGGCCCGGCCCCGACGGCTGGCCCGCGATGACGGGCGGCCCGCCCTAACCTGCCCGGGTGGCCCTTCTCGACGCTCTGCCGCCGCCGGGCTCCGATCCCCTCGACGTGGTGGTCGCGTTCGGTGACTGGGCGGCATCGGGCGGCCGGGCGCTGTACCCGCACCAGGAGGAGGCCGCCGTCGCTCTGGCCGAGGGATCGCACGTGGTCCTGGCCACGCCGACGGGATCGGGCAAGTCCCTCGCTGCGCTGGCCGGCATCGCTCTGGCCCGCAACCGGGGGGAACGGGCGGTGTGGACGGCGCCGATCAAGGCCCTCGTCGCCGAGAAGTTCTTCGAGCTGGCCGAGCTGCTGGGGCCCCAGGAGGTGGGGCTGGCGATCGGGGACGCCTCGATCAACCGGGGGGCCGCCGTCCTCGTCTGCACCGCCGAGGTGCTGGCCAACCAGGCCCTGCAGCAGGGGGCCGACCTCGACGTCGGCTTCGCCTGCCTCGACGAGTTCCACTACTACGCCGACGCTGACCGCGGGTGGGCGTGGCAGGTGCCCCTCCTGGAGCTGCGCCGCTGCCAGTTCCTGCTGGCGTCGGCGACCCTGGGCGACGTCACCCCGATCGTCGAGGACCTGCGGGCCACGACGGGGCGCGACGTCGTGGAGGTCACCTCGGTGCACCGTCCCACACCGCTGCACCACGCGTACCGCACGACGCCGCTGGCCGAGAGCGTCGTCGCCGCGGTGGAGCAGGGCCTGGCGCCCGTCTACGTGGTGAACACCACGCAGGCCGACGCCGTCGAGCGGGCCCAGGCCCTCACCAGCCTGCCGCTCACGACCCGGGCCCAGCGCGAGGCGATCGCCGCCGCCGTCAGCGGGGTGCGGCTGAACACCGGCTTCGGCCAGACGCTCGGCCGGCTGCTGCGCAACGGCATCGGGGTGCACCACGCCGGGATGCTGCCCCGCTACCGCCGTCTCGTGGAGCGCCTGGCCGGGGAGGGCCTGCTGCCGGTCATCAGCGGGACCGACACGCTGGGTGTCGGGATCAACATCCCGATCCGCACCGTGCTGCTCAGCGCGCTGACGAAGTTCGACGGGAGCCGTGTCCGGACCCTCCGCGCCCGGGAGTTCCACCAGCTCGCCGGCCGGGCCGGGCGGCCGGGCTTCGATCCCGACGGCCACGTGTGGGCCCAGGCCCCCGAGCACGTGATCGAGAACGACCGGGCCCTGGCCCGGGCCGGCGACGACCCCAAGGCGCGTCGCAAGGTCCGCCGGGTCGAGCCCCCGAAGGGCTTCATGCACTGGGACGACAAGACCTTCGAGCGTCTGGTCGCCGCCCCGCCCGAGCCGCTCTCCTCCCGGTTCCGGGTGACGCCGGACCTGGTGGCGCTGGTGCTCGCCCGGCCGGACGGGCCCACTGCGCTCAAGTCCCTCCTCGCCCGCAACCACGACACCCCCCAGCGCCGACGCGAGCACCGCCGCCGGGCCCTGCGCATCTACCGCAGCCTGGAGCGGGCCGGGGTGGCCGAGCGCCGACGCGGACCCGACGGCCGCTGCATCGGGGTCCACATGGGGTCGCTCGTGGCGGGCACCGACGAGCGCGAGGCCGTGCGCATGTCCTCGCCCCTGGGGCCCTTCGCCATCGAGGTGATCGCCACGTTCGATCGCGAGGCGCCGACCTACGTGATCGACGTCGTCAGCGTGATCGAGTCCGTCCTCGACGACCCGATGGCCATCCTGATCGCCCAGGAGAAGCACGCCCGGGCGGCCGAGATGGGGCGGATGAAGGCCGAGGGCGTGCCCTACGAGGAGCGCGTCGAGCTGATCCAGGCCGTCACCTGGCCCAAGCCGCTCGAGGAACTGCTCGCCGCCTGCATGAGCGCCTACGCCGAGCACCACCCGTGGCTGTGGGAGCGTCCCTCGCCCAAGTCGATCCTGCGCGAGATGCTCGAGACGGGGGAGACCTTCGCCGGGTTCATCCACCGCTACGGCCTGGAGCGCTCGGAGGGCCTGCTGCTGCGCTACCTCACCGACGCCTGGAGGGCGCTCGACCGGTCCCTGCCCCTCAGCGCCTACACCGACCAGCTCGAGGACGTGGTCGACTGGCTGCGCGGCCTGCTGACCGCCACCGACGCCAGCCTGGTGGACGAGTGGGAGCGCCTGAGCGGTGGGGTCCCTGCCGAGCACCACCGGGTCCACGACGCTCCCGCCATGCCGTCGGTGGCCGGCCCGCCGCGGGCGTGGCGGACGGCCGTGCGGACGGCCGCCTTCGGATGGGTGGA
>JBIKWW010000176.1:0-7069 GCA_044356125.1 Acidimicrobiia bacterium | reverse complement strand
AGGACGGCGGCCGCCGAGGGCCCGCCCCCGTCCCCCTGCCCGGCCAGCCAGCTCCCGGCCCGGGCCAGGCCTTCGACGCCGTAGAGGTCGTCGCCGTTGGCCACCACGCAGTCGCCCCGGACCCCGGCGGCGAGCACGGCGTCGACCGTTCCGAACGGCTTGGTGCGGCCCTCGGGCAGCTCCTGGCGGGCGAAGCGGACGCGCACGCCCGGACCCGCCGGGCCGTCGGGACCGGGCTCCAGGGCCGCCCGGACGGCCGCCTCGGTACGTTCCGAGACGATCACGACGGCGTCGGTGAAGCCGGCCCGGCGGGCCTGCTGCAGGGCGATGACGGCGAGCGGCTCGCCCTCGGGCCCCACCGGCGCGACGGGTTTGATGCCCCCGAACCGGGAGCCGATGCCTGCAGCGAGCAGGACGAGCGGGGCACGATGGTCGTCGATGGCTACGGAGTCTTCCCCAACAGAGCTGCGCGTCGGTGTGATCGGCCTCGGACTGCGGGCCAATCTCGTCGAGGTCGCCCACCGACCGGGCCGGGGATCGGTGGTGAGCGCCCTGTGCGACCTCGACCCCGCAGTGCTCGACCGCCACGCCGGGCGGTTGGAGCCCCGTCCCCGGGTGACGACCCGGGCCGAGGACCTGTTCGGGGCCGATGACGTCGACGCCGTGGTCGTCGCCACCCCCGACCACACCCACGAGGAGCTGGTGATCGCCTCGCTGCGGGCGGGGAAGCCGACCTTCGCCGAGAAGCCCCTGGCCATCTCGACGGCGGCCTGCGACCGCATCCTGGCCACCGCCCGGGCCACCGGCACCCGCCTCTACGTCGGTCACAACATGCGGCACTTCGCCATGGTGCGGCAGATGAAGGCGCTCATCGACGACGGGGCGATCGGCGAGGTGCAGGCCGTGTGGTGCCGCCACTTCGTCGGCCACGGCGGCGACTTCTACTTCAAGGACTGGCACGCCCAGCGCCGCCACGTCAACAGCCTGCTGCTCCAGAAGGGCGCCCACGACATCGACGTCATCCACTGGCTGGCCGGCGCCCCCAGCCGGCTCGTGCACGCCTTCGGGCGGCTCGCCGTCTACGGCCGGGTGACGGACCGCCACGACGGCGACAAGCACGGGGACTGGTTCGACCCCCAGCGCCACTGGCCCCCGCTGGCCCAGACCGGGCTCCACCCCGACATCGACGTCGAGGACCTGTCGATGATGCAGATGGTCCTGCGCAACGGTGTGATCGCCTCCTACGCCGAGTGCCACTTCAGCCCCGACTACTGGCGCAACTACACGGTGATCGGCACCGAGGGCCGCATCGAGAACTTCGGCGACACCGAGGGCGTGGTCCGGCTCTGGAACCGCCGCCAGGGGTACGCCACCGCCGGCGATGCCGAGTACGCGTTCCGGCCCGGTGATGGCGGCCACGGCGGCGCCGACACCTCGCTCATGGAGGAGTTCGTGCGCTTCGCCCGCCAGGGTGGCGCCACCGACACCTCCCCGGTGGCCGCCCGTGACGCCGTCGCCGCCGGATGCGCGGCCGCCGAGTCCCTCCGGTCGGGCGGGGTGCCCGTGGAGGTGCCCGAGCTCGACGCCGACCTGGCCGCCTGGTTCGCCGCCGGCCAGGGCTGAGCCCTCACTCGCGCTCGAGCGGGCCCCCGGGGATCGACCCCTGCCAGCGCAGGCGGTGCGTGCGCTCGGCGAAGCGCCACACCCACCGCGTGCTGCACGAAACCCGAGGCCGACCCCGATACGCTGCGCGACGACGGTCACACCAGCACTGCGGAGGACGACCGATGACGGCCAACACCGAGTTCGAGCTGCGCGGCGTCAACCATCTGGCGCTGGTGTCGAGCGACATGGCCAGGACCGTCGCGTTCTACCGCGACGTGCTCGGCATGCCGCTGATCAAGACCCTCGAGATCCCCGGCGGCGGGCAGCACTTCTTCTTCGACTGCGGCAACGGTGACAGCCTCGCCTTCTTCTGGTTCCCCAGGGCACCACCGGCGGCGCCGGGCATCGCCTCGGCGGGCCGGCTTCCCGGCAGCGGCGACATCCGCTCGGCCCACGGTTCGATGAACCACGTCGCGTTCGACGTCCCGGCCGAGCGCTTCGACGAGTACGTCCAGAAGCTCGTCGAGAAGGGCATCGAGGTGAGCCACGTGCTCAACCACGACGACAGCGAATCGACCATCGCCCGCGAGCTGCACCCCGGCGTGTTCGTGCGCTCCGTGTACTTCAGCGATCCCGACGGCGTGCTGCTCGAGTTCGCCTGCTGGACACGGGCGTTCGGTCCCGACGACGCCCGGCACCCTCCGGCCGACGCGCAGGGCCGCCGCATCCAGCGGGTCGGCTGAGGCTCCGTGCGGATCACCCGGCTCTACACCGGCGACGACGGCGAGTCGCACTTCGAGGAGATCGAGGTCGCCCTGACGCCCAGCGATCTGGGTGCGATGTCGCGGCGGCTGCCCGTCGTGTCGGTGTTCTTCCGCGACACGACGGACTGCGGACCGGAGGTGTACGACTTCCACGTCGCTCCCCGTACGCAGCTGATCGTGCACCTGCGTGGCGCGACCGAGATCGAGGTCGGGAGCGGCGAGCGGCGGCGCTTCGGCCCGGGCGACGTGCTGCTGGCCGACGACCTGACCGGCCGGGGCCACATCAGCCACGAGGTCGAACGGCCCCGCACCCAGGTGTTCGTCGTCCTCGCGCCAGGGGCCTCGCTGCCCCGCTGAGCGGCCGGATCAGCGCCAGCGGGGATCAGCTCGCCGAGTTCGGCGGCCGGGAGGTCATGGACGGTGAGGCCGACCCTCAGGCGCCGCGCACCCGGGCGATCACCTCGGCGTACCTGGCCTCGGCGGCGGCCCGGCGGGCGGGCAGGTGCCCGGTCGGGAACATCCCGGTCGCCGCGGTGCTGCGCTTGAGCAGCTCGCGGGCGACGGCCACCTTGTGCACCTCGGTGGGACCGTCGGCCAGGCCCATGTGGAACGACTCGAGCACCCACGAGGCGAAGGGCATCTCGTCGGACACGCCGAGCGAGCCGTGGATCTGCAGCGCCCGCGACGAGATGTCGTGGAGCACCTGGGGCATCGCCGCCTTGACGGCCGAGATGTCGGCCCGCACCTTGCGGTAGTCGTTCTCCTTGTCGATGCGCCAGGCCGTGCGCAGCACGAGCAGGCGGAACTGCTCGAGCTGGATCCACGAGTCGGCGATCATCGCCTGGACGAGCTGCTTGCGGCCGAGCAGCTCCCCCTGGGTGGTGCGCGACAGGGCCCGCTCGCACATCATCGTCAGCGCCTCCTTGACCAGACCGATGGTGCGCATGGCGTGGTGGATGCGGCCCCCGCCGAGGCGGGTCTGAGCGACGTTGAAGCCCTCCCCGCGGTCGCCCAGCATGTGGTCCCGGGGGATGCGCACGTCGGTGTAGCGGATGTAGCTGTGGGTCCCGAGCCCGTGGCCGTAGATGGGCACGTTGCGAATGATCTCGATGCCCGGGGTCTCGATCGGGACGATGAACATCGACATGCGGCGGTGGCGCTCCTCCTGCGGATCGGTCACCTGGAGCGTGATGAGGAACGACGCGAAGTTGGCGTGGGAGGAGAACCACTTCTCGCCGTTGATGACCCACTCGTCGCCGTCGAGCACGGCCTGGGAGGTGAACTGGGTGGGGTCGGCGCCACCGGCCGGCTCGGTCATCGAATAGCACGAGACGATGTCGTTGCGCAGGAGCGGCTCGAGGTAGCGCTGCTTCTGCTCGGGTGTCCCGTAGTGGGCCAGGATCTCGGCGTTGCCCGAGTCCGGTGCCTGGCAGCCGAAGACGATCGGGGCCGAGTGCGAGCGGCCCAGGATCTCGTTGAGCAGGGCCAGCTTCACCTGGCCGTAGCCGGGGCCGCCCAGATGGGGGCCGAGGTGGCAGCCCCACAGGCCCCGGGCCCGGACCTGCTCCTGAAGGGGCTTGATGAGGGCGTTGCGCAGTGGATCCGACAGGTCCCAGGCATGCTCGATCAGCAGGTCGACGGGCTGCACCTCCTCGCGCACGAACTGGTCCACCCAGTCCAGCTCGGCCTGGTAGGCGGGGTCGGTCTCGAAGTCCCAGCTCATCGGGAAGCCCTTCTCGCGGTCGGTGACGGTTCCCTGAGTCTGCCCGCCCGACACCCCGAGCGCGCCCGTTGCGGCGCCTCCAGATCGCCTGGGCGGTCACCGACGGCCACGTCCGACGCGCCGGCGATTGCATGCAGGCGCACCGAGTCGGCGTCGCCGCCCTCTCCCTCGCTCAGTTCGGCGACGACTACGACTCGCGGATCGACGGACAGCGCCGAGGGATCCGACGACGTCGTGCTCTTCAGTCCGATCCGAGGATCCGTGCAGCGCGACGGGCCAGCATCTCGATGTTGTCGCCCTTGTCGGCCATGCGTGGATCCGTGGACTCGCCGCGCACGTAGCGCTGGTGCAGCTGCTGCAGCACCACACAGGTCTTCCACGTCGTGAAGGCCTCGTACCAGGGCAGTGCAGCGAGATCGAAGCCCGTGCGCTCGGCGTAGCGAGCCGCTGTCTCAGCCCGGCTCGGAAGGCCGAACCGGTCCAGACCCGGAGGCGTGAGAGCTCGGTCCGTGGGGGTGTCCGACGGATCGGGCCAATAGCTCATCAGCATGCCGAAGTCGGCCAGGGGGTCACCGAGGGTCGCCTGGTCCCAATCGAACACGGCCGTGACGCGCTCGGGCCGTCCGTCGGCGAACTGGCAGTTGTCGATCTTGAAGTCGTTGTGGATCAGGGTGCTGCGCGGTGTCGCCGGCAGGCGACGACGAAGCTCGTCCCCCAGGGGTGACATCAAGGGATCGAAGTTCGGAGTCGCCACCAGGTCCCAACGCTTCCGCCAGCCGTCCACCTGCCGCGCCAGGTAGCCCTCGGGCTTGCCGAGATCGCTTAGACCGGCTCCCACCGGATCGACCAGATGGAGGTCGGCGAGCGCGTCGACAGCGGCGAAGCCGACGAGGCGCGAGGCGTCGGCAACCGTCGCCATGCCCGGCGGGAGCACGCCCCAGATGACCACGCCCGCCCGGTACTCGGAGATGACGAAGTCGCTGCCGACGACATCGTGGTCCCCGCACAGCAGGTAAGAACGGGGAGCCCGGTCGTAGACCCTCCAGAGCTTCGACAGCACGCGGTACTCGCGCTTCATGTCATGGGCACCCGGAGCGATCGTGCCGAACGGCGGACGGCGAAGGACGAAGCGCTGCTCCCCGAAGATCAGGAGGTAGGTCAGGTTGGCCGACCCGTTGGGGAACTGCAGCACCGAGAAGTCACCCTCGACACCGAGCTCCGACCGGAGATGGTGCTCGAGCCGTTCCCATGCGAGCTCCTCCCCGGGACGGACGGGCACGACCTCGGGGGGCACACGGGGTGGCAGGGCGGGGACAGGGGACGGCGTCATCAGGACGTCGATCCCAGCACCGTGTCGGAGTGCGCTCCCAACCCGGGCGCCGGGTCCCGAGGCGCAGCGTCGTCGGCCGAGCAGTTGAAGGGCACCCCCGGGTGCACCACCTTCCCGGATCCCGGTAGGCCGCGGAAGCTCGTCAGAGGACCCGGGTCATGTCAACCCACTTCGCTGACCGGTGCCGGCTTCGGCCGTCGCCGGGCGAGGAAGATCAGCGCAGCGGCCATGAGATCGACCACCACGAGGACCCGGAACGGCACCGTGTAGCCGCCGGAGCGGTCGACGGCCCACCCGGTGAAGAACAGGCCCGCCGCCGAACCGAACTGGCCGGCCAGGGACACGACACCGTAGATCGAACCGAAGCTGACCATGCCGAACACGTCCCCGGTGACGAGTCCCTGCAGCATGTAGACGTTGCCGACGGTGAACCCGAAGCCCAGTGCGGCCAGGTAGATGCCGAGGCGCCCCTCCACCATGGAGTAGGCGAACACGGTGGCCGCCTGGAGGATGACGAAGGCGACGGCCAGCCGGACCTTGTCGGCTCGGTCGGCGAAGCTACCGACGATCAGCCGGGCGACGATGGAGCCGCAGGTCGTGGTGGTGACGGCCAGGGCCGCTGCCGAGCGCGACCCGAGGCGGTCGCTGCCCTGGAGGAACGCCAGCTGATGGATCAGCACGCCGGTCTGGGCGCCGAGGGCCAGGGAGAACCCGAGCAGCACCGCCCAGAAGGGCAGGGTGCGGGCGGCCTCGGCCCGGGTCCAGCGGCGGTACTGGGCGGCGGCCGACCCCTCGCGCCGGGCTGCCGCCTCCTCGGGCGAGGCCCCGTCGGGGTGCAGTCCCATCGACTCCGGGTTGGGCGACATCACCAGCCACAGCACGGGCAGCGCCACGATGGCCACCAGGGCCCCCAGGATCGGAGCGCCCTCGCGCAGTCCGCCGTGGGCGATCAGAGCCGATCCCACGGGCACGAGCACGGCCCCGCCGGCCGACACGCCGGTCGATGAGATCGACATGGCCACCGCCCGGCGCTGGATGAACCAGCGCGTCAGCAGCGAGCTGGTGGCCACGCCACCTCCTCCACCGAAGGCGATCGCCATGACCAGGTAGCAGGCGAAGAGCTGCCAGATCTCCTCCACGAAGCCCAGGCCGATGGTGCCTGCGGTGATCAGCACCACGCCCATGGTCAGGAACCGCATCGGGCCGATTCGGTCGAGGTGCCGGCCGATGATGAAGCTGGCGACGCCCGAGGCGGCGAAGAACATGCCGCTGGCCGAGCTGACCACCGACGCCGACCACCCGTGCTCGTCGCGCAGAGGCTTGAGGAAGACCTGGAGCCCGTAGTAGCCGACGCCCACGGTGACGAACTGCATGACCGCGGAGCCGATGGCGATGTACCAGCCGTAGAAGACGCGGGAAGGAAGGACCTTGGCGGCGGGAGGAGGCACCATCGGGCAACCTACCGAGGTCCTCCTCAGCGGGCCAGTCGGAACCCGACGTTGCCGGTCGAGCTGTCGGCCGACGAGCCCATGCGCGCTGCCGGGCGGTAGCGACGGCAGTAGGACTCGTGACAGAGATACGACCCGCCCTTCATGGTGAACGGCCCGTCGGAGCCGGCGGCACCGCTTGGTGGGGTCGGGGACACCA
>JBIKWW010000177.1:0-7069 GCA_044356125.1 Acidimicrobiia bacterium | reverse complement strand
GCGAGGACGTCCCGGCCGAACTGGTCGGTGCCGAGCGGATGGCGGATCGACGGCGGCTGCAGACGGCCGAGCAGATCGGTGCGGTCCTCCACCCCCTCGGTGATCCGCCCGATCACCAGCACACCGATGAAGGCCGCGACCGCGACCGCGACCGAGGCGGACGCGAACCCACGGCGGCCGACGGTTTCCACCGGTCATCGGCTCCGGCGGCGCTGGCGGGGGTCGGCCAGCACGGCCAGTCCGTCGGCGGCGGCACCGACGGCCAGCGCGAACGCGCTCGCCAGGAGCAGGCCGCACTGCAGCGACGGGATGTCGCCGTTGCGGACGGCGTCGACGAGGAACCGGCCGAGGCCGGGCACCGAGAAGATCGTCTCGACGAGCACCGCACCGCCGAGCAGCCCGGCGGTCATCACGCTGCCGATGGCGATCACCCCTTGACGCGACACGGCGAAGGCGTGCCTCGTCACCCCGAAGGTGCCGAGGCCCTTCGCCCGCGCCGTGCGGACGAAGCTCTGGCGCAGCGCACCCGTCATCTCCGTGCGGGCGACCTCGGCGATCATCACGGTCGGAGCGACGGAGAGGACGGCGATCGGGAGCACTTGCGTGGACCACGAGTCCCAACCGCCCGTGGGCAGGATGCGCAACCACACGCCGAGCACGAGCACCGACAGCGGACCGACGACGTGAGCGGGCAGCGAGGCACCGACCGCGCAGAGCGCGCCGATCAGGGCCGAGGTCCGCCCGCGCCGCACCGCAGCGACCGTTCCGAGGACGACGCCGAGCACGACCGCCAGCGCGACGGTCGGCACGACGAGCTGCAGCGACACGACCACCGCCCGGCGGGCGTTCGGCCACACGGGCAGGCGGCTCGTGGAGCTGAGCCCGAAGTCCCCCTTCGCTGCGCCCGCGAGGAACCGCCCGAAGCGAACCGGTGCGGGATCGTCGAGGCCGAGCTCGGTGCGGACGGCGGCGACGAGCGCCGGATCGGGGTCCGGGTCGCTGTAGCGGGCGCGCAGCACCGCCGCTGCTTCGTCCTGTCCGGCCATCATCGGCAGGCAGAACGCGAGCAGCGACAGCACCAGCGCGCCGAGCGGCAGCGTGACGACCAGCCGCCGGAACCCGATCCGGCCGGGGTTCACGAGGCCAGGCGGAGCTCGCTCGTCAGCAGCCGCTGCTCCATGGGATCGGCGACCAGCCCGGTGAGCTTGCGGGTGTGGGCCAGGCGCGCACGGTCGTGCAGGACCGGCACGCCGACGACGTCGACGTCGAAGGCGCGCGAGACCGACGCGAAGGCACGTTCACGGGCGCTCTTCGTGCCCTGGGTGCCGAGCGCGCCGAGCTCGGCGTCGAGCCGCGTGTCGCACCAGCGGTTCAGGTTGAAGCTACCCGCGCAGGTGAAGTCGCTCGCGAGGAAGCCGGCCGGGTCGGGGAGGTCGACCATGTAGCTGCGAGACAGCAGGAACATGTCGTGGCGGCCGGCCAGCACGTCGGGCTCCAGCGAGGCGTACTCGGCCACGGTGATCTCGACCTCGATGCCGGCGCGGCCGAGCATGTCCTTGATCGCGACCGCGAGGTCGGGCAGCTCCGCCCTCGCCGTGTAGGTCCACAGTCGGATGCGGCGAGGGAGCTTGGCCTGCTCGGCGAGGCGGCGGGCCTCGTTGAGGTCCTGCTTGGGCGGCTGCGTGTCGGGGTCCCAGGCCACGGCCGGGCCGAAGTAGCCGGCGGCCGGAACGGCGGCACCCTCGAGCAGGATCGATGCCAGCGCGGCGCGATCGATCGCGAGATCCACGGCGCGTCGTGCGGTCACCGTGTCGAACGGTGGCTTCGAGGTGTTGAGGTACAGGGTGGTCGTCCGGGGCAGGTCGAAGATCAGTGCCTGCAGCGCGGCGTCCTTGCGGACAGCGTCGAGCTGGGCCGGCGGCACGCCCTCGACGAGGTCGAGCTCGCCGGCTCGAAGTGCGGTGACCCTCGCGGCGGGATCGTTGATGAGCCGGTTGACGACCTTCTGGATCGACGGCGGACGGCCCCAGTGCTTGGCGTTGGCCGCGAGCTCGATGCGCTGATCGGGCACGAAGCTCTCGATCCGGTAGATGCCCGTCGCAGTCCCGATGGCGGTCGGCGCTGCGCCCCGGTAGGCGCCCGCGGCGAGGATCGCCGAGCCCGGCGCCGAGAGACGCAGGGGAACGAGCGGGTCGGGCCGCGGGGTCGTCACCTCGACCGTCAGCGGGTCGACGACCGACGCGGTGATGCCGCTGCCGCGCAGCGCCCGGGGCGGAGCAGCGGTGGCCATGGCTCGCGTGATCGAGTTCACCACCGCGGCCGCGTCCATCGGGGTGCCGTCGTGGAACGCCACGCCGCTGCGCAGCTTGAAGCGCCACGATGTCGTACCGGTCTGGTCCCACGAGGTCGCGAGGAGCGGCTGGGCGTCGCCGGAGGACGTGGCCCGCACGAGCGTCTCGGTCACACCGAGACGGCTCAGGAGCACGGCGTCGTCGGAGAGCACCGAGAGTCCTGAACGGGGCGGGAACGCCAGGGCCATGCGCAAGGTGGCGGCGGACGGCGCGGCCGTCGTCGATGCCGGCACCGTGGCGGCTCTCGTGGTGGGGACGGGTCGAGTCGTACGGGTGACGGCAGTGACGGGTGTGGCGGCGACGAGCGCGCCGAGCACCGCGAGCGCAATGGTCGCTCGGGTTCGCATGGTGGTTCCTCCGGTCGGGTCGGGGCACCATAGTCAAGAACAGGAACCGTTCCTGCCCGAGGAGCGCCGAGGAGGTCCGGCGGCCGCATGGGACGCCACGGGTACCGTGCCGGGACCAACGTCTCGATCGCACGGAGGCACGCCATGGAACCACCCGAGGGATGGGTCAACACCAAGCAGCTGTACGAGCTCGATTCGCCCGTGGCGGTGGAGCAGTTGATCTTCGAGGTGCGCAGGGAGGCCTTCGAGCACTGGAAGGAGGTGGAGTTCGAGATGTGGACCAAGGCGGAGGCCGACCTCTTCCCGGCCTACCTGCACAAGGAGACGTGGGTCCAGGACCTCGGCGAGTGGTACCGCGTGTCGATCGTGATCCACTGGCGCACCCTGGAGGAGTGGCTCGGGATTGATCCCGTCTGGCTCGAGCAGCAGGAGGCCGCGTTCGCCGAGCGGATGGGACCGGGCAACGTGCGGCTGGTCGCCACCGGCCACGACACGGGGGCGCACTACTTCAAGATCAGCGAGCACCGCTGACCACGAGGCACGAGGTGGCGTCTTCCGAATAGGAATAAGTATCATTCCTGTTTCATGCGCCTCCTTCGCCGCTTCATCCCATCCGTCGCCGCGACCGCCGCCCTCGGCGTTGCCGCCGTCGCGCTCCCCAGCGCCGGCCAGTCACGGCCCGTCGTCGTGGCGATGAACTTCAGCCCTGCGTCGCTGAACCCCACGGTCGGCAACATCGGCTGGAACCTCATGCAGATGGGCATGGGCGAGACCCTGGTCCGCGTCCGTCGTGACGGCGGCGTCGAGCCGTGGCTGGCGGCCGGTCGGCGCCAGCTGGACCGCCGCACCTGGGAGGTCGACATCCGGTCCGGCGTGACGTTCCATGACGGGAAACGGCTCGGCGCGGCCGCCGTCGCCGCGTCGCTCAACAGCAGCGTCGCCAAGCTGCCCAACGCCGCAGCGCTGCTCGATCTCGAGAACGCCGTCGCAATCGACGCCGACACGGTGCGACTGACCACCAAGGTGCCGAACCCGGCGCTGTGGAACAACCTCGCCCACTTCCACACCGTGATCCACGACGCGACGCAGAGCGCCGACGACCTCGCCGCCAAGCCGAACCTGACGGGCGCGTTCCGGCTGGCGTCGTTCCGCAAGGACGTCTCGCTGACCGTCACCCGCAACCCTCGCTACTGGGACACGGTCGCCAAGGTGGAGCAGGTCGAGATCCGGTTCCTCCCCGACGCCAACACCCGCACCGCAGCGCTCCTCGCAGGAGAGGTCGACCTGGCGTACCAGATCCCCGTACAGGCCGTCGATGCCGTCAAGCGCGCTGGCCAGTCGGTGACGTCGGTCGACACCGGCTACCTCTACTTCCTGATGCTCAACACGAGCCGGCCGATGTTCGCCGACGCGGACACGCGTCGGGCCATCGCGACGGCGATCGACCGTGAGGCGCTCGCCCGCAACGTGATGCTCGGCACAGCCGTCCCCGCCGACGGCTCCCTGGCCCCGATCTTCGACTTCGGGTTGCGCGACGGTGGCATTGCCGTCGACGTCCGGGCCGCCAACCGGCTGCTCGACAACGCCGGGTGGGATCGCCGGGGTGACGGAACCCGGGAGCGGCGGGGCGTGCGGCTCGCGGCCACGCTGCTCACCTACCCGCAGCGCCCCGACCTCACGCCGCTCGCGGTCGCGCTCCAGGCGCAGTGGAAGGCGATCGGGTTCGACGTCGACATCCGTTCGACCAACGACATCAACGGTGATCTCAACCGCGGGTTCGACATCGCCATGTACGCCCAGAACACGGCGCCGAGCGCAGACCCCGCAGCCTTCCTGAACGCCCACTTCCGCCCCGGCGCGATCAACAACTGGTCGAAGTACGACACGCCCTACGTCACCCGCCTGCTCAACGATCTCGACGCCACCGCGGATCCCGCGGTCCGCAACGCCAAGGCCCGCGTGATCCAGACCGTCGTGAGGGACGACGCGCCCGAGATCCCGCTGCTGCTGCCCAAGTTCAACATCGGGCTCTCGGCTCGGCTGAGCGGCTACCGGGCCTTCCCGAGCGACTACTACGTGGTCAGCAACGAGCTCGCGACGCGGTGAGCCACTCCGGCCGCACCGCCCACCCGGTGGTGCGGATCGTCAGGTTGCGGCTCGCGTCGCTGGCCGTGCTGCTCGTCGTCGCGTTCGGCGTCGTTCAGCTCGCGCCAGGTGATCCGGCGGCGGCGCTGCTGCGCTCGAGCGGGAGCGAGCCCAGCGCGGCAGCCATCGCGCTCCAGCGGCGGGCGCTCGGCCTCGACGGGCCGGCGCCCGAGCGGTTCGTCCGCTGGGCTGGGGGCGTGCTGCGGGGCGACTTCGGGAGATCGTGGCGCAACGGGCAACCCGTCGGGTCCGAGATCATCCGCGCCCTGCGGACGACGGCCGCCATCGCGGCCTCGGCCTGGGTCGTGATCATGGCGATCTCGATCGGCATCTCGGTCGCTGCGACGTTGCGCAGGGGCGGGCGCTTCGACCGTTGGACGCTGGCCGCCGTTCCGCTGGTCTCGGCGGTGCCGGGTTTCGTCGTCGGCCTGGTCCTCATGCGGCTGCTCGCCGTCGAGTGGCGGCTGCTCCCCGTGGCCGGATGGGGCTCACCCCGGCAGGCCGTCATGCCCGTGGCCGCGCTCGCGCTCGGCGCCGTCGCCGCGCAGTCCCGCCTCCTGCGGGCGGGGCTCGTCGCGTCGGCCGGGGCGGGCTTCCTCGACGGCGTCCGGGCGAGAGGCATCCCGGAGCGCACGGTGGTGGTGCGCCACCTCGCGCGGCACGCCGCGCCGCCGAGCATCGCCGCGTCGTGCCTGCTGCTCGCCAACCTGCTCGTGGGCAGCACACTGATCGAGCCGCTGTTCGCGATCCCTGGGCTCGGCCGGCTCGCGGTCGACGCCATCGGCCAGCAGGATCGCCCCGTCGTGCAGGCCTACGTCCTCATCGTCGGGGCCCTGTACCTGGCATTGCTGACGGTCAGCGACGCGCTGGTGGCCGCCGCCGACCCGCTTCGGGGCCCGACCCGATGACCCGTCTCCGCGCCGGGGCGACCGTGCGGTGGCTGTTGCTCGCCGTGGTCGTCGCTGCCGTGGTCCGGCCCCAGGTCCTCGCCCCGAACGACCCGACCGCAGTCGACTTCGCATCGACCCTCCGTGGGCCGTCGCTCGCCTACCCATTGGGGACCGACCCGTTCGGCCGGTGCATCCTGTCCCGAGTCATCCACGGCGTCCGCCCGACGGTCGGCTCGGCCGCACTCGTCGCTGCGATCGCGATCACCGGCGGCGTGCTGATCGGCATGGCGTCGTCGTCGGGCCGCGCTGTCGCTGCGACCGCGGCGCGCTCCGTTGTCGGCGTCGTCGTCGGGGTACCGGGCCTCGTCGTGGCCATGGCCGTCGTGGGCATCGCCGGGCCCGGCACCGCACCGGCGATCGTCGCGCTGTCGGCCACCGCATGGGCTGCGCCCGCATCGGTGCTGGGCGTCGTCGCGGCGCGTGAGCGCAGCGCCGGGTACGTGATGGCAGCGGCTGCCGCGGGCGCGACGCCGGGATGGATCGCCCGTCGGCATCTCCTGCCGGCCATCGCCGGGCGGGCCTGGGTCCTGGGCGGCACCGTGTTCGTCCAGGCGCTGCTGACGCTGAGCGGTCTCAGCGTGCTCGGGCTCGGCCCGCAGCCTCCGAGCCCGGAGTGGGGCGCCATGCTGAACGAGAGCCGTCAGTGGTTCTTCGGCTCACCGACGCTGATCGTGGCCCCCGCCGCCGCCATCGCCGCCACCGCTGCGGTCGTCAGCCGGGCCGTGGATCGCCGGGCCGCCCGCCTCGACGTCGGGCTCGGGGACGGCTGATCGCCGTCGACGTCGGCCCCGCATCGCTGTGGTCAACTGCCAGTCGATGCCCGTCGTGCGCGACTACTCCCTGACCGGCCCCGAGAACGCCAGAGCCGTCGAGCGCGGGCTCGCCACGGCCGAGTGGTACCAGTCCGCGGTCCCCCGGCCCCTCATGACGGACCTGATGACCCGCAGCAACGGCCGGGCTGCGGCCGATACGGCGCTGTGGCTCGCGCTGCTCGCCACCACGGGCTTCGTCGCCCATCGGTCGTGGGGCTCGTGGTGGGCGGTCCCTGCGTTCCTCGCCTACGGGACCCTGTACGGCTCCGTCAGCGACCCACGCTGGCACGAGTGCGGGCACCGGACCGCGTTCCGGACGCGATGGCCCAACGACGTGATCTACGTCGTCGCAGCGTTCATGGACATGCGCGAGCCGGTGTCGTGGCGGTGGAGCCACACCCGCCACCACGACGACACCATCGTCGTCGGCCGGGACAAGGAGATCGCGGCCAAGCGCGGCACCG
>JBIKWW010000175.1:0-7116 GCA_044356125.1 Acidimicrobiia bacterium | reverse complement strand
CGGGAACGTCCACCGGACCGGTCAGGCGCAGGAGGGCGGTGAGGCCATAGGGGTCGAGCGCCATCACCCCGTCGACCGGCCCGCCTCCGGCGACCTGGGGATAGAGCTCGGCGACGACCGCCCCGACCGTCGGGAGATCGGGCGGCATGGTGACGTTGAGCCAGTAGTCGGGCACGACGGTGCCACCGGGGCCGGAGTCGCCTCCGAGCCGACCCCAGACCTTCCGCCACTCGGCCGTACCCGTGACCCGGGCCGTCCCCGGGGCGGGGAACAGCTCGCCGATGCGGCCGAAGCGGGTCAGTTCCAGGCGACCGCGATCGGCGCGCAGCTCGGCGAAGTTGCCGCTGTGGCCGCCCAGTCCGCGCGCTTCGGCCGGGTTCATGAACAGCACGACGTAGCGCCGGGGCCCGGCGGCGCCGAGCAGCGTCCGCCCTGCCTCCACCGCAAGGATCCCGGTGTCGGCGTCGCGCCGGGCCCGCTGCAGGCGCGGTCGGAGCCGCTCGAGGCGGTCCTTCAGGGGACCGGCGACCCAGACGTCGGCGACCGACCGCTCCACGGCGTCGTCGAGTCGGTCGACGGCACCGGCCGCCCGGCGCACGGTCGGGGCGGCGCGGTCCACGGCGTCGAGGTCGATGCGACCGGAGCGGGGTCGCAGCTCGCCGGACTGCAGGGTGTCGAGCGAGCGGTCGAGCACGGAGGTCAGGTCCTCGCCGCCGCTGCTCAGCGTGATGGCCAGGCGCCGGTGCTGGGCGACGACGGGAACGAGGGCGGCGAGGGATCCCCATGGGGTGTCGACCCGGTCGCGGGTGCGGCCGAAGGCTTCACGGGCCGTCCGGCCGTGGTCCCGGGCGTCGCCGAGGCGGCCGTCGGCGACGGCGTCGAGGGTGGCCTCGGCGGCGATCCGCGCGGCGGAGAGATCGTCCCGGCTGCGGACGGCGGCGACGGCGGTCCAGGCGGTGGACGCGGCGACGGTGCCGACGCCGAGGGCGGCCATGGTCCGGGCCGACCGCCGCAGTGCCGGCTTCGGACCGGACCGACCGGGGGCGTCGTCGCCGGTGGTGCCGGTGCGGTGGCGTCGGACGTCGATGGCGAGCGCGGCCACCAGCACGACGGCGACCGCGGTCGGCCCTCCGGTGACGCCGGGCCATCCGAGGCGGCAGAGGGTGGCGACGGTGGCCGCTCCGCCCAGACCCCGGACGAGCTCCCGGACGGCCCGGGCGACGTCGGCCCGGCGGGAGCCGGCGGCACGGTCGCCTGCCCCCGCGGTGAGCCCTGCGGTGAGCCCTGCGGTGAGGACGGCGGAGAGCCCGGCGAGGACACCGAACGCGACGGCGGGGGGCCCCGATGCCAGGAGCGTGGATGCGGTGGCGACCAGGGCGGCGGTGATCCACGTCGCACGCGCCGCGAGCAGGGCGATGACGGCGCCGACGAGCGCCATCTCGGCGGTGTCGACGACCCGGTTCCCGGTCGGTTGCAGCCCGGGACCGACGGCAGCGAGCGCCCCGGCGACCGCTGTCACGACGACGACGGGCATCTGGAGGGGGGTCCGCCGGGGTGGTTCGGCCGGGCTGGTGTCGGCCATCTCGGTGGTGTCGGCCGGGCTGGTGTCGGCCATCTCGGGGGTGTCGGCGGGGCTGGTGTCGGCGGGGCTGGTGTCGGCGGGCGGCGCCGTCAGCCGGCCAGGAGCTTGCGTCGCGACAACTCGTGGAGGAACGACTCGGCGTCGGCCCGGGCCGTCTCGGGGTCGATCTCGTACTGCTCGAGCACGGCGGTCACGAGCTGCTCGAGGGTGGCGGTCCCCTCGGCCAGGCGGGACCAGATCACCCGGCCGGCCCCGCTCACGGACAGGTACACGGACTCGGTGAGGTCGAGCACGACGAGCGCGTCACCGAGCTCACGCCAGGTGAGGCCGAGGGTTCGGAGTCGGTAGGTGGAAGACACGGCACCTCGTGTTCGCCGGGTTGGGGAGATCTTCGCCGATCGGCGGCGGTCCCGTGGTGGTGTCGGCATCTCCGGGACGGAAGATGAGCATGTATCCCCTAGGGGATGGATCGGGATCGTGGGCCGACCTGGGTCTCCGGGCCGGGTGCCTCGGGGTCGACCGCCGGGCCGACGTGGTCCCGGCGGCCTGTTGTGGCACCCGTGGCGCGCTTGTAGCGTTGGACGTCCGTTACTGGTGGGTGGAGGTCGAAGGGTGGAGAGGGATCGGGGCGAGGTGGGGCGCATGACCGGCTCGCTGCCCGGTGGTCTCGCCGCTGGCCCCGGTGTCGCTGGCCCCGGCGTCGCTGGCCCCCGTGTCGCTGGCCCCCGTGTGGCGCTGGCCCACGACTACCTGGCCGTGCAGGGCGGCGCCGAGCGGGTCGTGGAGTCGCTGCTGCGGGTGTTCCCGGGAGCGCCCCTGCACACCTCCGTGTACCGACCCGACGCCCTCTTCGCCGGCCTCGCCGATCCCTCGCTCGACATCCGCCCGTCGGTCCTGAACCGTGTCGGTCTCCTGCGCCGGCACTACCGGCTGGCCATGCCCGTGCTGCCGTACGTGATGTCGAGGACGGTCGTCGACGCCGACGTCGTCGTGTGCAGCTCCTCGGGGTGGGCCCACGGGGTCTCGACCTCCGGCCGCAAGGTTGTCTACTGCCACAACCCGGCCCGCTGGCTCTACCAGCCCGACGTGTACCTCTCGCTGCGGCGGCCCTCCTGGTGGATGGCGGCCAAGGCCATGACCGGATACCTGCGGCGCTGGGACTCCGAGCAGGCCCGGAGCTGCGACCGTTACCTGGCGAACTCCCGCGTGGTCGCGGAGCGGGTGCAGCGGGCCTACGGGATCGACGCCGAGGTCCTGCCGCCGCCGAGCTCGCTGGATCCGGACGGCCCGCAGGACCCGCTGCCCCTCGAGCCCGGGTTCGTCCTGTGCGTCGGGCGCCTCCTGCCCTACAAGCACGTCGACGCCGTGATCGAGGCGATGCGCGGCGAGCGGGCCCGCCGGCTCGTGGTGGTGGGCGACGGGCCCGAGCGCGGGTCGCTGGCCCGCAACCTCCCGCCCAACGTGACGCTGCTCAGCGGGGTCTCCGACGCCCAGCTGCGTTGGCTGTACGCCCACGCCGCCTGCCTGGTGGCGGCCAGCGAGGAGGACTTCGGCCTGACTCCCGTCGAGGCGAACATGTTCGGCACCCCTTCGATCGTGCTGCGCTACGGCGGCTTCCTCGACACCATGATCGACGGCGAGACCGCCCTGTTCTTCGAACGGCCCGAGCCCGAGGCCATCCGCGCTGCGCTGCGCCGCTTCGATGCCGAGTCCTTCGACGCCGACCGCATCCGGGCCCACGGGGCCACGTTCTCCGAGGCCCGATTCGCGGCCCGCCTCCACGCCGTGGTCGCCGAGGTCCATGGCCGCGCCGTTCGGGCCACCCGCACCGCCCTCGCCCACCCGGTTGCCCCTGTGATGGCGGCACCTGCCGCTCCTGCGTCCCCGTCTGACGATGTCGCCGAATCAAGCCCCCGGTCCGCCAGTGCCTGACCGCGGCGTGGTGCGCCACACCCGGGGGCAACGGCTGGCGCGACCGCGCCACCTGTCGACCGGGTCGCCGTCGACCGCGCCGTCCACCGCGCCGTCCACCGCACCATCGACCGCGCTGTCCACTGCGCCGCCCAGCGCGCCGTCCACCGCGGCCGGCGGTGGGATCGACGTGCTGTTCGTGTGCCGGGCCAACCGCTGCCGCTCGCCGCTCGCCGCCGAGGTCGCCCGAGCATCGGTGGCCGCCGCTGGGCTGCAGGAGCGCATCCGGATCCACTCCGCCGGCACGCACGCGCTGACCGGCGAACGGGCGGTCCCGGCCATGGTGGAGGCCGCCCGCCGCGTGGGCGTCGATCTCGCTCCCCACCGCAGCCGCCGACTCGACGCTTCGCTGATCGATCTGTGCGAGCTCGTGGTCGTGCTCGAGCCCGAGCACGGCGTCGTGGTGCTCGACCTCGAGCCCGATGCCGCGTCGCGGTGCCTGCTGCTCGGTCAGGCTCCCGAACTGGCCCGGCTCCGCCCCCCGGCGTCGTCGGGGTTCGCGGGGTGGCGGCAGGCGCTCATCGACCGTCGGGGCCCGGTGGATCTCTGGTCCCGCTCGGCGCGGGCCCTCGCCATCGCCGATCCGGCGGGCCGCGACGGCGTGCGCTTCGACGACACGGTCGACACGATCAGCGCCTGCGTGGGCGCCCTCATGGCGGGCCTGGTCATGGCTGCCGGAGGGGGGGCACGATGAGCCAGGACGCCGTCCTGCGGTGGTTCGGGCTGGCCCGGCGGCTGTGGTGGTGGATCGCCGTGCCCGTGGTGGCGGGAGCCGTCATCGGAGCCGTGCTGGCCTCGGGGGCCGACACCCAGCGCCACCGGGCGACGACCCTGATGTACGCCCAGGGTCAGCTCCCCTCGGCCAACGCCGTGGCGAGCCAGCAGGCGGAGGACCCCGAGCCGTTCCTGCGCAGCCAGGCCCAGCTCGCCCGCAGCTCCGAAGCGCTGGGCCGGGCCGTCGGCTCGCTGGAGGGGGTCACCATCGCGTCGCTGCGCGAGGCCATCACCGTGCGGGTCGACGGCAGCGCCAAGACGCTGTCCATCATCGCCGTCGACACCAGCCCGAAGGCGGCGGTCCGGGCCGCCAACGCGCTCGGGCAGGCGCTGTCGGACATGGGCCTCGAGGAGCTCTCGACCCGACTGCAGGTGCGGGCCGAGGAGCTGCAGCGCCAGGTGGACCGGCTGTCGGCGACGGTCGACGACCTCAACGGCGAGCTCGAGATCGCCCGGCGCGCCGGGCAGGACACGACCACCCTGCAGGCGCGTCGCTCGACGGCCCAGAGCCAGTACGCGTCGCTGGTGACGAGCCAGCAGGAGCTGCTCAACGCCATCGCGCTCCAGCGTGCTCCACTCGCCCTGCTCGAGCCGGCGGCGTCGGCCCGGGCCCTGGGGACGGCCTCCCCGGTGCTGCGGGGGCTCCTCGGCGCCCTGCTCGGTCTGGTCGTGGGTGTCGTGCTGCTGGCCACCCGGCGCTTCCTCGACGACACCGTGCGGTGGGTCGACCAGGCCGAGTCCATCGTCAGGGCCCCGCTGCTGGCCGAGCTCCCCGAGGAGCGCCTGGGCCGCCCGACGGCGATCGCCGTCCTGGAGCAGCCGACCGGGGGTCTGGCCGAGAGCTTCCGCGGGCTGCGCACGGCCCTGAAGTTCGTGGGGCAGGGTGCCGAGCTCCGCTCGGTCGCCGTGATCAGCTCCCAGCCCGGCGACGGCAAGACCCTCACGGCGGCGAACCTGGCCGTGAGCTACGCGCTGGCGGGCATGAAGGTCGTGCTCGTGTCCGGTGATCTCCGCAACCCGGCGCTGGACAAGCTCTTCGACGTCGAAGGCGACGTCGGGTTCGCCGACCTGCTCGCCAAGCCCGTGGAGCTCGACGGGTCGGTGGCCAGGGTCGAGACCGACGAGGTGCTCGACGTGCTCCAGTACACGATCGTGCGCAACCTGCGGATCCTTCCCGCCGGGACGACCGCCCAGTGGCCCTCGGAGCTGCTCGCCGGCAAGCGGGCCGGCCAGGTGATGGCCGTGCTGCACGAACTGAGCGACATCGTGGTCGTCGACTCGCCGCCGCTGCTCGTCGCCGATCCCGAGATCATCGGTGGGCTCGTCGACGGCCTGCTGCTCGTGGTCTCGGTCAATCGCACGAGGGTCCGGCGTCTGCGCCGGGCGTCGGCACGGCTGTCGGGGACGCGCCTGCGCCTCGTCGGCCTGGTCGTGAACCGGACGGCCCGGAGGGAGGGCTACTACGGCGAGTACGCCTACGGGGGCCACCGGCCCTACGGCGTCCAGGCCGAGGCGGCCGAGGCGAACGTCCGGCGGCTGGCCCGACAGCGCCGACGGGCCAAGTCCGCCGGGGGCGCCTCCGGTTCGGCCACACCCCGCCGCGCCGCCAGGAAGCAGGACGCGCCATGACGCCGGGCGATCGGCGATCGGTCGGGCGGTGGGTCCGGCGGTGGGTCCGGCCATGGGTCGCCCGCTGACGGCCCGGTCGCGTCGTCCGGCGTTGACCAGGGGCGCCGTCGTCGGGTTCGCCGCAGGCCTCGTGCTGAACCCCGTGTTCAAGGTGGTGACGGGTCGGCGGGGGATCGGCGCAGCCACGGCGCTGGCCGAGCGGCTCGGCGGGTCGTCACCCCTGGGTGCGGGCTCTCGTTACGACGTGCACCGTGCCCGTCGGATCGCCGGAGGCGTGCACCTGGCGGCGCGGGTCCCCCCGGTGGACGTCGTGTGCCTGCCCCGCTCGCTCACCCTGTGGTGCCTGCTGCGGCGCCGGGGCATCCCTGCTTCGCTCCTGATCGGGGTGGGGGACGCCACCGGGGCGTTCGGCGCGCATGCATGGGTGCGGGTCCATGACGCCGACGTCGGCGAGGACCCGGCCCAGATCGCCCAGTACGCCGCCTTCGCCGACCCCGTCCTGGGGGCTCCCGACCGTGGCCGCTGAGGGCGCGCCGTCCGGGGCCGCCGGGGGGCCGCCGACGGTGGATGGCGACGCCGGCGACGAGTCATCGCCGTTCACCTATGAGGAGCTGTGGGGCCGGCGGGCGAGCCGGTCCCTGCGCGACCTGCCGGCGGTCACCCGTTCGTCGGTCCGCCTGCTGTGGCGGGCGGCGCGGACCGAGACGCTCGGGGTGACCCTGCTGCAGGTGCTGTCGGGCCTGCTGGCTGCGGCGCAGCTCGTGGCCGGCCGCGAGTTGCTCACCCGGGTGGTGGGCGGCGACGAGGTCACCGTCGCCCGGGTCCTCCCTTGGGGGATCGTGGTCGTATGCGTGCTGACTGTCAGCGCGCTGGTCAATGTGATCCGCTCGGAGCTGCAGCGTGTCCTGGGGGAGTGCGTGGCCCGGGAGGCGCAGAACGACGTGGCCGCGGCGGCCTCCTCGGCCGAGCTCGTCGAGTTCGACCGGCCCGAGTTCCACAACCGCCTGCAGCGGGTGCTGGCCAACTCGACGATTCGCCCGGTCCAGGTGACGGGTGCGCTCGTGGGCATGGTCGGCGCCGTCGTGGCTGCCACGGCGGTGGCGCTGACCCTGGTCGCCATCGAGCCGCTGCTGCTCGTGGTGTCGGTGGTCGCCGCCGTC